>SYEA01000071.1 GCA_005800965.1 Actinomycetota bacterium
CATCGTTCGCATGATCAGCGGTGCTTCGTATTTGATCATCGGATTGATCGCGGCAATCGCCACTGCCGCATCGTTGCCGTTCGTGATTCGTCTTGCGCATCAGCAAAATTGGCTGGCCACGCCCGATGAGCGACGCATGCATCCGGTGCCCACGCCTGACGTCGGCGGCATTGCGATGTTCATCGGGGTGTTGGTCGCAGTTGTTGCTGCCAGCCTGATGAGCGATTTTGATTCACTGTTTCAAGACAGCACCGAGATTGTTGGTGTGGTGGTGGCGTGCGCAATAATCTTCGTCCTCGGGTTGCTCGACGACATTCGTGATATCTCGCCGCCTGCCAAAGTGGCCGGCATTGTCGTTGCTGCAATTGCCTTGGTGTGGTTCGGCGTGACCATGTTTCAGTTTCGAGTGCCGTTCCTTGACGTGTTCGTTTTGTCAGACGACTGGGTGCCGTTGGTGACGGTCCTGTGGCTGCTCGGCATGACCCAGGCAATCAATTTGATCGACGGCCTCGACGGCTTGGCTGCTGGCATCGTTGCAATCGGGGCCGGAGCGTTCTTTATCTATGCTCAGCAACTTGCCGGAGGAAACCTCCTGCCGCAGCCGAACATTGGGCCACTCGTGGCCATCATCGCGGTGGGCGTGTGTGTGGGGTTCTTGCCTTTCAATTTCAACCCAGCCCGCGTGTTCATGGGCGATAGCGGCGCGTTGCTCTTGGGGCTCATGATGGCAGTGGCCACGAGTGTTGTGGGTGGGCGAGCAGACCCCGATACACAGTCGGCTAACGGCCAGACCTATTTCTTTTTGGCTCCGATCTTTATATCACTATTGGTGTTGGCCGTACCGATTGTCGATGTGTTGTTTGCGGTGATTCGTCGCACGGCCAGTGGGCGCAGTTTTGCCGAAGCCGACATGGGGCACCTGCACCATCGGCTCATTCAGCTGGGCCATGGGCCACGTCGTGCAGTCGTGATTCTCTGGGGGTGGGCTGCTTTATTGTCGGCAGTGGTGTTGTTCTCGGCGCTGTACAGCACGGGTTCGGCCCTGGTGCTGTTCGTTATTTTGGGCAGTGCGCTCAGTGTGTTCACCCTGTTGCACCCGCAACTTCGCCGGGCAGACGCACAAGCACACGAGGCGGATTTGGTGGACGACGCGCCGCACGCCTAGTTTGTAGAGCGGTTCACAAGCACTATTCACCAACAAAGTTCTCATCCAGTAGCTCTACAGAGATATATCCCTATACACATTTAGCCGCAGACAAAGGTGTCCCCGTTGGCAACTCACTCCCCAGTTTCAATCACTAATGGCGCAGAGATCGCCGGCACGGTGCTGGTGTTTTTCTTCGTCGGGTGGTTCGTTGATCGGCAGCTCGGTTCAACGCCGTGGTTCATGATCGCGTTGGTGGTCGTGGCAATAGTTGCCCAATTCCTGAAGCTCTATTACGTCTACAGCGCGCAGATGAGACTGTTAGAAGCACAACGGCGCGATGCGGTGCACGCCAAATGAACAACGTGAACCCGTCAGTGCTCGCTATGCGCGATACAGGGCCGTCGCCCGAGGCGCAAATCACCCGCGACATCGTGAAGCGCGGCATCTTTGTCGCACCCGTACTCATTGCTGTCTCAGCGCTCCTGTGGGGTTCGTCGGGGGCGTGGTCGAGTGCGTACGGCCTGGGTCTCGTGTTGTGCAATTTCATGATTGCTGCCGGGCTCGTTGCCACCACCGCACGCATTTCGTATGCATTGATGATGGCGGCCACCATGTTTGGGTACATCCTGCGTCTCGGTCTCATTGCGTTAGCAGTGATGTTGGTGCGCAACGAACCGTGGGTTGATCTCCTGGCACTCGGGCTCACCCTGATTATCACCCACCTTGGGTTGTTGTTCTGGGAAATGCGATTTGTGTCGGCAACACTGGCGTTTCCGGGTTTGAAGCCCGTGATGGAAAGGACCAACGGATGAATGCCGCAACACTGATTGCTTTTGAGTTTCCTCCCATCAACATGTTGTTGCGTTGGCAAGATGTCGTACCAACCGTCAACAAAGTTGTCATCATCTCGATCCTGTCCTCGCTCATCGGTATCGGCATCTTTTTGGCAGCCGCTCGCAAAGACCCAAAAGTGGCGCCGAAGGGTGCCCGCAATCTGGCTGAAATCATCATTGACTTCATTGAAAAGCAAATCATCATGCAGACGATGGGACCTTCAGGGTTGGCCTGGACGCCGTTCCTGCTCACCATTTTCATCTTCATCTATCTGAACAACATGCCGGGTGTGATTCCTCTCATTCAGATGCCAGCAACTGCGCGCATGGGAATCCCAGCGTTCATGGCGCTCATGGTGTGGGTGGTGTACAACGTGACGGGCATCAAGCATCAAGGCCCAATCGGTTATTTCAAATCGGTGCTGTTTCCACCTGGAGTGCCCAAGGCGTTGTACATCTTGGTTACCCCTATCGAGATCATCTCCACCTTCATCGTGCGCCCGTTTTCACTTGCCGTGCGACTTTTTGCCAACATGCTTGCTGGTCACTTGTTGCTCGTCATCTTCGCCTTGTTGTCCGAGGCGTTGTTCCAGGCCCGTGACCGTATCTTGATACCCGTCGGCGTGTTGCCGTTCGCTGTGTTGCTCTTCCTCACTGGGTTCGAGGTGCTCGTGGCGTTCCTGCAGGCCTACATTTTCACCACGTTGACAGCCGTGTACATCAACATGGCATCACACGCCGAGCATTAATACAGAGATAGTCGAATACCAACCAAACAACAAGGAGATAACAGCAATGGAAGCACTAGCAGCAATTGCCCGTATTGCAGCAGAAGCAGGTGATGCGGTCGTTGATCCAGCAGCCGCCAAAAACACTGCCGCTGCCGCATCAGCGGGCTATGCCTACGGCCTCGCCGCGATTGGACCAGGCATCGGCATTGGAATCATCTTCGGCAAAGCCATCGAGTCGATGGCCCGCCAGCCAGAGGCCGCCGGCATGGTGCGCACCACCATGTTCCTTGGTGTTGCCTTCACCGAGGCGCTTGCGTTGATCGGCTTCGTTGCCTTCATCTTGCTCAAGTTCGCTTAATCAAGGTCGGCACGACGCATGCTTATTTCCACCATCATCCTTGCTGCGGAAGACATGGGGCCAAACCCCATTGCTCCGGAGAATAAGGAACTTTTCTGGGGTGCCGGATCATTCCTGGTATTTCTCTTCGTGATGCGGGTGTTTCTCGTACCGAAGGTAAGAAAAGGTATGGAGGTTCGCTACAACGCAATTCGTGGTGGTCACGAGAGCGCACAAGCTGCTCGTGGCGCCGCGCAACGCGATGTGGCTGCGTATGAAGCAGCACTCGCTGAGGTGCGAGCCGAGGCAACGGCGCGCATCGATGCAGCGCGCCAAACGCTCGATGCCGAGCGTCAAGCCAAGGTGCTCGAGGCCAACGCCCGCATCTTGGCCAAGCGGGCCGAGGCGGATGGTGCTCTTGCATCTGCTCGTGCCGCAGCACGGGGCGACGTGGCAGTAGCCGTCGGAAGCGTGACCGCCAGCGCCGCCGCATTGGTGCTGGGCAAAACTGCCGATGCAGCGCTGGTGAAGCGAGCAGTCGACAACAGTATGAGTGGAGGCCGTTCGTGAACCTGTTTTCCATCATTTTCGCCGCTGAAGACCCGACACAGTCGCATCACTGGCTGTTTCCCGAAATCGGCGAAATTGTCTACGGCAGTCTTGCCTCGCTCACGATTTTTGCTGCGCTGTACAAGTTTGGTTGGCCAGCAGCAAAGAAGGCGCTCGAAGCCCGCACTGCTGGCATTCAAAAAGAGTTGGACGATTCTGCGGCTGCCCAGGTGCAAGCTGACGCCGACGCCACAAACATTCGTCGCGCTCTAGGAGACATTGCCAGTGAGCGCACCAAGTTGCTCGCCGAAGCAGACGCCCAAGCAGCAGCAATTCTGGCTGAAGGACGCGCCCGAATCACTGTAGAAATCGCCGACATGGAAGCCCGCGCCACTGCCGAGGTGTTGGCGGCTCGCGGCCGAATCGGCGACGAATTGCGCGCCGAGATTTCGCATTTGTCGGCGGTGGCCACGACCGATGCAGTGCGTGCCGCGATGGATGATCGCACTCAGCAAGAGCTCGTGGATAACTTCATCGCCAAGGTGGGTGCATCACGATGAGCATCGCCCAAATCAATGCCTACGTCGTCGCAATGTTCGAGATCGCATTGGCTAACGATGCGGTTTCGGCAGTCGAAGACGACCTGTTCCGTCTGGCACGAGCGATTGAGTCCAACGAGCAACTGCGCGCGGCACTCAACGACACTTCGTTGCCGGCTGATCGTCGGCAAAACATCGTCGAGCAGTTGCTCGGTGGCAAGGCCCACAACGTGACCGTGCAACTGGTGTCGTTACTAGTAGGCACCGGTCATATTTCGTTGTTGCCGCAGGTGGCTGATGCATTGGTCAAGCGGGCATCGAGCTCGAAGCAGATGGAAGTCGCCGAAGTTCGCAGTGCAGTAGCGCTGACTGACGCTCAAAAAGCCCGCCTGGCCGAAGCCCTCGGCAAGGTTGCCGGCAAGCCTGTGAACCTCAAAGTTGTGGTCGACCCGAGCGTCATTGGTGGGCTCGTGGCCACGATTGGTGACGAAGTCATCGACGACACCGTCCGCACCCGTCTCGATCAAGTCAAAGCACGTTTCTAAGCGCCATTCGAAAGGAAAGCAATCATGTCTGAACTCACACTCTCTGCTTCTGATATCGCATCTGCGATTACCAAAGGCCTCGAGGGCTACGCGCCATCGGTCGAGGCCCGCACCGTTGGTCGCGTGGCGGAAATTGGCGACGGCATCGCCCGCGTCAGTGGCTTGCCCGATTGCGCGGTAAACGAATTGCTTGAGTTCGAAGACGGCAGCGTGGGCTTGGCCCTCAACTTGGACGAAGACTCCATCGGCGTCGTCGTGCTGGGTAATGCCGACGGCATCGAAGAACAGCAAACCGTCAAAGCCACGGGCCGCATTTTGTCGGTGCCGGTTGGCGACGCCATGCTTGGTCGCGTCGTCAATGCGCTCGGTGTGCCAATCGATGGCAAGGGTGAAATCGTTGGTGCAATCATGCGCCGAGTCGAGGTGCAAGCACCTGGAATCATGGGCCGCAAGCCAGTGCACGAGCCACTGCAGACGGGCATTAAGTCAATCGACGCAATGACCCCAATTGGTCGTGGACAGCGGGAGTTGATCATCGGTGACCGCAAGACC
>SYEA01000011.1 GCA_005800965.1 Actinomycetota bacterium
GACAGCTTGCGCACCTTGCCCGATGCCAACATCGCTGACACAGCATCACCAGGCGGATCAGGCACCACGACGTTCACCACACCATCGGGCACACCAGCGCGACGAAGAATGTCACAGATTGCGATGGCGGTGAGTGGTGTATCGCTTGCCGGCTTCAGCACCACGGTGCAGCCGGCCGCCAATGCCGGACCAATCTTGCGCGTGGCCATTGCAGCGGGAAAGTTCCACGGCGTGGCTAGCAGCGACACACCAACTGGCTCGCGCGACACGAGCAACCAATTCGCGCCAGACGGCGCGCGACGGTAATCTCCGTCAATTCGCACGGCCTCCTCGCTGAACCAGCGAAAGAATTCGGCCGCATAGGTAACTTCGGCTTTCGCATCAGTGAGCACCTTGCCGTTTTCGCGAACAATCAACCGCGCGAGCGTGTCGTGCTCTGCAACCATCAGGTCGAAGGCTTTGCGCAAGATTTCTGCGCGCGCACGTGGTGCAGTTTTGCGCCAGGTCGGAAATGTGGCGTGGGCTGCATCAACAGCATCCAGACAATCGCGGGTGCTCGCGTGGGGAACCGTGCCAACGACGGATTGGTCAAATGGATTGATGACATTGATTACGCCCACGCCTCCATTGTCGCAGATACTCCCACTCGCCCGGTGGTCAGTAGCCTCGCTGCGTGCCACGTAAGCGTTTACTCCTCGCATTGTTCGTGGCAATCGCTGTCAAGTCATCGGCATATGGCGTGATGTTCACCATGCTCGACGATTATCGCAAAGAGTTCGGCATCAGTGAAGGCGCGTTGGGCTTGGTGATTGCAATCGGCTTCTTTACGTCGTTCTTTGCCCAACTGACCATCGCGCCAATGGCCGATCGCGGACGTTCACGCCAACTCATCTTCATCGGCTTGTCTCTCGCCATCATCGGCAACTTTGCCATGGCATTTTCTGACTCGCTGCCTGAATTGCTTGGCTCGCGCTTCGTCTCTGGTGTTGGGCTCGGTTGTGCACTACCGGCCATGCGACGCGTCATCATCGTGAGCGAGCCCGAGAACCTCGGTAGAAATCTCGGACGAGTACTGTCGTGCGAAGTGGGTGGATTTGCTGCAGGACCGGTGATTTCGCTTTTCCTCGTGGATTCATTCGGCATACCCGCACCGTTCTTTCTCATCGGCACCGTGTTGTTCATGATCTCCGTGGTGATTTTTACCATGCCTATCCCTGAGACTGCCGACGAAGATCACCCGACCGAGCGATTCGCGATGGACCTGCTTCGCGACCGGGCAATCGCCGCTGCCGTACTCATCGGTATTGCGGTGTTCTTCATGATTGGTACTTTCGACTCGTTGTGGGCACTGATGATGAATGATTTGGATGCCCCGACATGGATGGCAAATACTGGCGTCACGCTCTTCGTCCTACCGATGGTGTTCATGGCGCCATACGGTGGTCGATTCGTTCAACGGGTCGGCCCGTTCCGGGCCGGTGGTTTTGGAATGCTGTTTGGTGCCGCGTGCATGGCGTTGTACGGCGCAATATCTGTGCCGTGGTTGTTGATGGCGGTGTTCTTGGTACACACCCTCAACGACGGCATGACGGTAACCGGTGCCGGTGTGTCGGTGGGAATGGTCGCACCCGTTGAACGACAAGCCGGCGCACAAGGGGTGCTCGGTGGCATGCAGACACTCACTGGTGGAGTCTCGGCATCGTTTGCCGGTGTGTCGTACGAGGTACTTGGTCGCACCACCACGTTCGCAATCGCCGGTGTGGTGATGACTGCACTCATCGTTGCCGCACGAATGCTGGCTGGCGAGCGTTGGAACATTCGCGGCGGCGGCACAACTGCAGTGCCCGTGCACGTATAGGAACAATGGCACACCGCGACGGCGACGGATTCATGTTGTGCGACTGTGGTCGTGAACATTGGGGTCTGCACGGGGCTGCCGGGCTTTTACTGGTGCGCACCGATCTGAATCCACCGCACGTGCTGTTGCAGTTGCGTGCCGGATGGACTCACGGTGGTGGCACATGGGCAGTGCCAGGCGGTGCCCGCGATTCGCACGAAGACATCGTGACCGCGGCTATTCGTGAAGCCCGTGAGGAAGTTGGTGTTGACTCCACGCGCATGGAAGTCCGACACGTCTTTGCCGATGATCATGGCAGTTGGCGTTACGACACCGTTATTGCCTTTACCAAAGACGACGCCGGGGTCCACGCCGCTAACCACGAATCAGCAGAAACACGCTGGGTTCCGCTCAACGATGTGGCAACCTTCGACCTGCACCCTGGTTTGGGCGCCAACTGGCCAGAAATTGCTTTGCTTGTGCGCGCTGAAATTGCCGCGTAGCTACATCGCGCGGGCATACAACTCGTGGATGTCGCCACGAGTTGGATACTTCGGCGTGTTCAAAATGATGAGGTCGCGGAGCGCATCCTGCGTGAGGTCGTTGATGTTGTCGTTAGAGGCACCCAGCTCGCGCAGTTTTTTATTGGTACCCACGGTTGCCGACAACTTCTCCACGGCCGCAATACCTGCCTCAGGGTCGTGCTCTGATCCGAGTGCCTCGCCAATATCGGCGTAACGCCGTGCCACCACATCGCGGTTGAACCGCATCACATGCGGCAACATCGTGGCCAACGTTTGGCCGTGCGCCTGATGCAACTGACCTGAGATTGGGTGACCGGTTGCGTGCACAAGCCCGAGCAGTGGGCCCGACGAAAACGCGCGACCCGCAAGATGCGATGCGATCTGCATTTGCGCTCGTGCTTCGAGGTCGCTGCCGTTGATTACCACTTTGGGTAACCATTGACCAGTCAAACGAATCGCATGCAACGCCAGAGCATCGGCGTAGGGGTTTGAGCCTGCTGACGTGTAGCACTCGATGGCATGAGTAAGCACGTCCATTCCGCAGGCTGCCGTGCCGCGCGCGGGCATGCCGAGGGTGAGAGTCGGGTCGAGCAGCACCACGGCCGGTGCCACTGATGGATTGCTGAAGGTCAACTTGCGATGCACCTTCGGGTTGGTGAGCGTGTCGGTGATAAGACCTCCACCGTTGGTCTCCGATGCCGTGCCCGAGGTGGTTGGCAACGCAATCGTTGGCAACCCAGGCTTCGAAGCTTGTGCGCGTGGCGCGAGCGTGCCGAAGTCAATGCGGTCGTTCGCGTCGAGATTTGGTGCGAATGCCAGGTGCAGGTTGTCCACGCCGTTTGGTGCGGCCAACGCGATGTACTTGCCGCAGTCCATTACTGAGCCACCACCGATGAACACCACGACGGTTCCATCCACACCAAACTTGTTCAGCGCGCTCACACCCGCGGCAACGTTTACGTCGGTGGGGTTGGGTGACACCTGATCGAACACGAGTGTTGGTACACCAGCTTTCTCTAAGTTCTCCACGATGGGCGTCACAATCCCGGCGCCACGCACACCTTGGTCAGTAACGATGAACGCCTTTTTGCCACGGGCCAATACGTGCTGTGGCAGCGATGCTGCAACGCCGGGGCCAGAAACTGTTTCTGATAGCGCCGCCAAATTGAACATCCGTTGAGCCGACACCGCTGGGCCCAAGTTCGCTGGTGATTTCTTCACAGCTTGTTTTGGGGATTTCTTGGCGCTTGACTTCTTTTTTGCTGTCTTCTTCTTTGCTGTCTTCTTCACGGCTTTTTTCTTGACCGTATTTTTCACCGTGTTTTTTTTGGCTGCCATGATTTTTGGGCCCTCCCCACACGTCGGCGGGTGTTGTCACCCGTAGCGGTCACGGTAGCAAAGTTGGCGTACAACCCACCAAGCGGGCACGCTGACAGGGCGCTACGACGTCCTAGGAAGAAACGGGTTGGCTGTGGCCGTTTCGCTCGTGCTTGGCCGCAGGCTGCTTGTCTTCTTCGAAGCGAGCAATTTCAGCACGCCCAACCACGTGCCAGTGCACTTCGTCGGGGCCGTCAGCCAGCCGCAACGTGCGTTGCCCGGCATACATACGAGCCAGTGGGGTCCACTGCGAAATACCAGCGCCACCAAATACTTGGATTGCCTCGTCAATGATCTTGCACACTCGCTCGGGCACCATGGCTTTCACCGCACTCACCCAAATGCGTGCTTCGGCATTACCCATTGTGTCCATCGCCTTGGCACCACGCAACACCATAAGACGCATGGCTTCAATTTCGATTCGTGCCTTGGCGATTACTTCGGTGTTCTTGCCGAGGCGGGCGATGGGTTTGCCAAAGGCTTCACGTGACAAACCACGACGCACCATCAACTCCAATGCGCGCTCCGCAGCACCAATCGAACGCATGCAATGGTGGATACGACCCGGCCCGAGACGCACTTGGGAAATCTCAAAGCCACGACCTTCGCCGAGCAGCATGTTTGCTGCCGGCACTCGCACGTTATTAAATCGCAGGTGCATGTGGCCGTGTGGTGCATCATCCTCGCCGAACACTTCCATCGAACCCAGAATCTCTACACCTGGCGTGTTCATCGGCACCAAGATTTGTGAGTGGCGCTTATGCGGTGGCGCATCTGGGCTGGTGAGCAGCATGCAAATCATAATTTTGCAACGCGGGTCACCAGCGCCAGAGATGTAAAACTTCTCGCCGTTGATCAACCATTCGTCACCATCGCGCACCGCACGACACTCGAGATTCTTGGCGTCAGATGACGCCACGTCGGGTTCGGTCATTGCGTAAGCAGAGCGAATCTCGCCGTTGAGGAGCGGCTTCAACCACTTTTCTTTTTGTTCTGGCGTTCCAACTCGTTCGAGCACTTCCATATTGCCAGTGTCGGGTGCGCTGCAGTTCATCACCTCGGATGCGATGGGGTTCTTCCCCAACTCGACGGCGATGTACGCGTAGTCGAGATTGGACAAACCTTCACCAGTTTCTGAGTTGGGCAAGAAGAAATTCCACAGCCCAGCCTTTTTGGCTTTGTTCTTCAGTTGCTCGAGCAGTTCCAGCTGGCCTTCGCCGTAACTCCAACGATCAGCACGACCTTCGCCGAGCTCAAAATACTTGTGGGTGACGGGTTCGATCTCGGTGGCGATGAACTTCTTCACTGCCTCATACAGCGGAACCGCCTTGGCGGACATCGCGAGATTCATTGCATCATCGGTGGCTACACCGGAGTACATGCCTGGACGAGTCATGGCTTCACGCTAACCGTGGATGGTTGCGCCGTCGTAACCGTTCACGCACTGAATTGCAGGCCGGCAAACTCACCCGTTTGACGCCACGCGTCCAGAAACTCAAAGAATGCGATGGGGCCACCCGGGTGCCCACTTCCGTTGAACATGTCACTCTGGGAAATTGGTTGACCCTCGTTGTTGTAATAACCGGGCGTGCAATCGGGGTTGCCTCGCAGGCCCCGTTGGTTGCTGGTGATGAAGGTGAGCCAGTCGTTTTCTGCCACTTGCGTCGGCTCGATTTGTCGTGCACCTGTGGCTTCGGCATGGGCGATTACACCGGCAATCGCGAGGCCGTTTTCTACATAATTTTGCGGTACGTTGGCGATTTGGTTTGCCCCTTGTGTAAAGCCGACCACAAAGAGATTCGGGAACCCGTGCACATGAATGCCGTGCAAACTGCGCATTCCGCCGGCCCAGTACTCAGACAGTGCAACACCGTTACGACCAGCGATATCGAAGCCGCTGCGGCGTGTGTAGCTGGTTCCGACCTCGAACCCCGACGCAATGATCAGGCAATCCAGCGAGTAGTGCTTGCCTGCCACCCACACGCCGTGTTCGTCGATGCGTTCCACACCCTTGCCGTCGGTGTCGACGAGGTGGGTGTTGGCATTGTTGAACGACTGCAAATATTCGTCATGAAAACATGGCCGCTTGCACAATTGGCGATACCACGGCTTGAGCGCTGCAGCGGTGCGCTCGTCACCGATAATTGCATCGACTCGCGCCCGCACCTCGTTCATCTTTTCGTCGTCGGAATCTTCGTACGCCTTGAGCAACGTCTCTGGCCCGAGAGTGGCACCGGCTTTCACCAATTCCACCGTGCGATCTCGGATACGAATCGAAATATCAGTCCACCCATCTTTGACGAGGTCTTCTTCGGCGAATCCGAGCGTTTGTAGCACCGTGAAGTTGGACATCCACTTGCGCTGCCATCCCGTTTCGAGGCTGGCGAACCACTGCGGGTCGATTGGTTGGTTGTTGCGCACATCAATCGATGACGGCGTGCGTTGAAACACAAATAGTTCGCCTGCCGAGCGCGACAAATGGGGAATGCA
>SYEA01000012.1 GCA_005800965.1 Actinomycetota bacterium
ATGAAGTTGCCTGGGGTGATCTCGTTGCGGAACGACTTACCCACTTGGGCGATACCGAATGGCGGCTTTTTGCGACTCGTCGCGAGCACGTTGGCAAAGTTCACAAACATGCCTTGGGCCGTCTCGGGGCGCAAGTACACCTCGGCACCCGCACCCTCGATGGGCCCGGCAGCGGTCTTGAACATCAAGTTGAATGCGCGCGCCTCGGTAAAAGCGCAGCCCTTCATCTTTTCGGGGCAATCACGCGTGTCGAGTTGATCTTGGCGAAAGCGTCGTTTGCACACCGTGCAATCCACCAATGGATCACTGAAATTGGCGAGATGCCCACTGGCTTCGAACGTTTGCGGCGGATTCAAGATTGCGGCGTCGATGAGCACCACATCGTTGCGAGTCTGCACCATGGCGCGAATCCAGGCGTCTTTGACATTGCGCAACATGAGGGCGCCGAGTGGGCCGTAGTCGTAAGAAGATCGAAACCCACCGTAAATCTCAGCACTCTGAAACGCAAACCCGCGGCGCTTGGCCAAATTGACAATTTGCTCTAAATCTTTCGCTGGCATCGCATCCAGACTACTCGTCAGCCGAGTTGTGGTGACTCAAATAATGAGGAAGAACGGATGCGACGCTCCAAATGGTGCTCCATCGCCTGACGAGCAAGCATCACGACTTCGTGCATGACTGGCGCCGAGATGTCGTCACGTCGAAGTTGCACCGCGATTCGACCACCGAGAATGTCTTGAATCACGCTCAGCGCTGCCGGGGTTGCCGACACACCTCGCCGATGCGCCTGACACTGGGCGCCACTGGCACTCACGTCGTAGGCAACCAGGCCCTCAACACACCCGCACACCACGCAACGATCGACACACGGCCCCACACCTTCTTCAGCAAGGAGGCGAAATTGTAAGGCAGGCAAAATCAATGGCTGAAACTTGGTATTGAGTTGTCGCAGGGCACCTACGAGCATGCGATACAGGTGTGGGGTTGGTGAACGATCGTGAGCCAATTGATCCACCATTTCACACATCGCCAACCCATCGGTGGTTGCCTCCAGATGGGCCCGCGTTTGGGAAGAGATTTCAATGAGCTCGACTTGGTTCACGATGTCGAGTTCGCGGCCACGATACAACTGCACCTGCACATGGCTCATGGGCTCGAGGCGTGACCCGAAGCGCGAACTGGTCTTACGCACACCCTTGGCCACTGCTCGCACTTTGCCCGAGTCTTGGGTAATGAGGGTGACGATGCGATCCGCTTCGCCCAGTTTGTGGGTGCGCAGCACGATGCCCACATCGCTGTACACCGGCATTACGAGTCCACGCCCCCGAAACGGCGGTCACGACGAGTGAAATCGTCAATGGCCATCTCCAGATGTTCGGCGTCGAGAGCCTGCCACTCAGCATCAAAAAACACCAGTTCGGCGTAGGCCAGTTCCCACACCAACGAAGCTGGCATCTGAGTTGCCGACCCGAGCACGATCACGAGGTCGGGTTCATTCGGTGCCGGTGCACTGAGTGCTGCCGCCAAACGATCCTCGGTGATGTCACCCGACGCGGCAACTGCAGTTGCACCAACTGCGATGCGCTCTTTTCCGTCGGCGCACACATCCACGATGACCGTCACACCACCGGTCGGCAACAGCACAATTTTCTCGGCATACCGCACCCCGCCACACGCTGACATCAATTGTTGGCGAACGCTTTCGGCATCCAATGCGGTACCGCCAGCCGTCGGCACCAGCGTGACCCAGGCCGCGCCACCGCCAATCGCGGCTTGCGCCACCACGGTGATGCGGTCTCGCCATTCGTCCGGCGAAGTGGCAGCCCACTGCGCAACAGTGCCGGCACACAGCAATACGTGCGAGAGCGAAGATGCACCAGCCACCCGTACATCCTCGCACTAGCAAGTAGTTTCAGAGCGCACCACCCACCATGCCCGACCCATTCACCCCCACAACTCAGCAGCCGACCTCGCGCGGCACGCATGTGGCTTGCATCATGGACGGCAATGGACGATGGGCTAAGCGCCGCGGGTTACCACGCACTGCGGGCCACACCGCAGGTGAAGAAACGTTGGCCGAGATCGTGCGTGCCGCTGCGCACCGCAACATTGCCTATCTCACAGTGTTTGGATTCAGCACCGAGAACTGGGTGCGGCCCCCGTCGGAGGTACGCCACATTCTGGGGCTGCATCGCCGGCTGTTTGGGCGAATCGATGAACTCAATGCCAACAATGTCCGCGTCAACTGGATTGGCCGTCCGTTCGACGAGCCTGGTGCCCGCACACCAGGACCCGTACAAAAAGCAATTCGCGATGCCATCAACGACACCAAGCACAACACCGGCATGGTGCTTACCGTTGCATTCGACTACGGAAGCCGAATAGAGATTGCCCGCGCAGCCCAGCGCGCACAAACAAAGCGACCAACCAAGGAGATCAACGCTGACACGATTGCTGCCGAGTTGTACGCCCCCGAACTACCGCCTGTCGATGTATTGGTGCGCACCTCGGGCGAAACCCGCATCTCCAATTTCCTGTTGTGGCAGGCAGCCAGCGCCCGCGTCTATTTCACCGATTGCTCGTGGCCCGACTTTGGTGCTACTCAACTTGATGAAGCTCTCGCATTGTTGACCGCCACACGATGACACCTGCTGAACAAAAAGCGGTAGACCTGCTTGAACGAGTAGTGGCCCAGATGCCACACGCCGAGCACCGCAGTGGGCAAACCGAGATGGTGCAGCACGTTGCGAACACCATTGATACCGGTGCAGCACTCGTGGTGCAGGCTGGCACGGGCACCGGCAAAACACTCGGCTACCTCGTGCCCATCTTGGCCGCCGGTCAAACGGCAATCATCGCTACCTACACCAAGGCCCTGCAAGATCAACTGGCAAGTGTCGACTTGCCACTGCTGCAAGCGGCATGCGCCGATGATCCTGATCTGGCCTTTTCCTGGGCGATTCTCAAGGGTCGCAACAACTACCTGTGCCGACAGCGAATGTCAGAGATCGAAACGGGTCACGACCAATTGGCTCTTACTGATGCACCCCGTGATGTAGCCGAAGACATTCGTCGCCTCGTTGCGTGGGGTGCTGACAGCCCGAGCGGCGAAATGTCGGATGTTCCCTTTTCGTTCGGCGATTCAGCCTGGCGAAAGGTCAGCCTCGGATCAGACGAGTGTCCCGGCGCGAGTAAATGTGCTTTCGGCGAAACCTGCTTCACTGAGCTGGCCAGGGCCAATGCCAACAACGCCAATGTGATCGTCGTTAACTTCACGCTCTACGGCCTGGACTTGGAGCAAGACCGTGAATTCCTCCCTGCCCACGACGTGGTGGTGTTCGACGAAGTCCACGAATTGGAAGATGTCATCAGCGACACAGCGTCGGTGACGATCACCGGTCGCATGGTCGCCAACGCAGCCGAGACGGCCCGCGCTGGGTTGAGCTCTCAAAAACTGGCCAACGCCCTCAACAAAACTGCCAAAGAACTCGACGAAGTGCTGAGTCAATTTAGCGGTCAGCGCCTTGCATCACCGCTGCCTGACGACATCGACGCTGCACTGCGCAATGCTGGCACTCAGTGCGACCTCATCCTGGAAAAACTGCGTGCCTCCCCCAGCGAAACTCCCGAACATCTTCGCGCCACTGCCGCAGTCAGCCGCATGCTCGAGGCATTGCGCAAAGTACTCGTGTCCGGATCAAATATCGTTGCTTTTGTGAGCGATGTGCGTGGAGCAGCACGCTTGACGGCTGCCCCGAAACGCGTCAACCATGTTTTGGGCACCGTCTGGCAAGACACCACGGCGATTCTCACAAGTGCGACCATTCCGCCGGGGATGCCGAAACGTCTTGGCTTGGTGGTCGAAGACGATGCAATCGTGCGCGTGCCGAGCCCGTTCAACTACGCCAAGCAATCACTGCTCTACCTGGCCGACGATCTGCCGGTTCCCAATGCCCCTGATCGTGCGCCCCGACTGCAGGCACGCATCCGCGAGCTCATCACCTCGTCCGGTGGCTCGGCACTGGTGCTGTTTACCAGTTGGGGCGTCTTGCGTGACACCGCGGCCGCGCTCAACGGCCAACTCGGCAAGGGCATCAACATGTACGTGCAAGACGACATGCCCAAAAAAGCCTTGCTCGATGCGTTTCGCACCGACACCACATCGTGCTTGTTCGCCACCCGTGGCTTCTTCCAGGGCGTTGATGTGCCGGGCGATGCGCTTCGCCTGGTCATCATCGACAAGGTGCCGTTTCCGGCCATGCACGACCCGCTCCTCGATGCCCGGCGTGAAGATGCTGGCGACGGTGCCTTCATGATCATCGACGTGCCGATGGCTGCCGCAGCACTCGCGCAGGCGGCTGGGCGATTGATTCGCACTGCCACCGACCGCGGAGTTGTCGCCATCCTTGATCCACGGTTGTCGCAAAAGCGCTACAAGCGCGCAGTGCTGAGCGGAGTCGAGCACATGCCGGAAACCAATCGACTAGTTGAAGTCGAGGATTTCTTCGCCAAGCAGCGGGTCTAAGGCTCGGGCGAGAAGCGATAACCAAGACCACGCACGGTGATGACATGGCGCGGTTCGTTGGGAGAGTCTTCGATTTTCACCCGCAATCGTCGAATGTGCGCATCCACGAGGCGGCTGTCGCCCAGATACTCATATCCCCAGACGCGCTCCAATAGTTGATCTCGACTCAAAACAATGTTGGGATGATCGACAAATTCAATGAGCAACCGCAATTCGGTCTTGGTCAAAGCAACTTCAACACCAGCTTTCAACACCAGCGCCCGCTCGCGGTGCAATTCCACGTTGCCAAAGTGCGTGACATCAGGTGAGGGTCCGAATGATTCGCGAATCAGCCGTCGCAGCGCGGCCCGAATGCGCGCAGCGAGTTCTTTGACATTCACTGGCTTCGTCACATAGTCGTCAGCACCCGCTTCGAGGCCGGCCACTAGATCGTGGGTGTCTGTCTGGGCGGTCACCATGATGATTGGCACGGTGCTTTTCTGGCGAATCTCTCGACACACCTCGAACCCCGAAATGTCGGGAAGTCGCAAATCGAGCAACACCAAGTCGGGCTGCTCGCTATTGACCATCGACAATCCCACCCGTCCGTTCGGCGCCTGCAACACGACGTAGCCCTCGTCTTCTAGAGCCAAGCCGAGTGCGGCACGAATGCTCGGGTCGTCTTCCACCAGCAGGATGTTTGGCATACCGCAGCAGTCTGCCAAACAAATTCATTTTGTTACGCAAAACGCACAAGTTCGTAAGTCTGGCGTCACATCATTCGGCCAAGATACTCATGAGCCGGTGCGGGTCATGCTCCCCCTTGATCCCACCGGCTCAACCAATTGCCGATGATGGTTCTGCGCCATGCTGGAGGGGTGCCATCCGGACCAAGGTCGCAACCCGAAGCATTACAACCGCGCAACTTGCGACCTGGATTGCGTCCTCGTATCGCCACGTACTTGGCACTCGCCACATTCGTGGCTGTCGTCATTCTCAGCGTTGTCACTTTTGCCGCCACCCGCAATTATCTGCTCAACACTTCGACGGCCGCCGCCCGCTCACAGGCAATCGCCAATGCCCAACTCGTACGGTCGCTCGTGGGCGCCAACCGCGCTGATGCCGGCGAAGTAGTCACCAATCTGCGCACCGAAGCCTCGGGGTTCGCCGTGCTACATCTGGGCGCCGAAGACCTTTTCTATGCGCAGGCACCACTCTCTTTTACTCAGTCGAACCTGCCATCGACATTCGTCAGCAACGCAATCGACGGAGTCAGCGGCATGCAGCGGGTGGAGTTTGCCGGGCGGCCTTACCAAGCAGTGGCGATCTCGATTCCCGCAATCGACGCAACGTACTTTGAAGTGTTTGCGATTAACGACGTGGCCGACACGCTCGGCACCATTCGCTCGACACTGATTGCTGCCGTACTCGGAATCACCGTGGTGGCCGGCGGTATCGGCTATTTGTTGAGCGGCAACGTACTGCAACCGTTGCGCCGCGTTACCCAGGCAGCGAGCACGATCGCAGCCGGAGCGCTGGCTACGCGACTGGAACCCGAATCCGATCCCGACCTGCAACAGCTCGTAGCGAGCTTCAACGGCA
>SYEA01000072.1 GCA_005800965.1 Actinomycetota bacterium
AGGCGACGACGCTCGCCGTAAGCGCCCAGCCGGTGGTGCTCCGCGTAAGGAATGGAAGCCCCGTGAGGGTGGCGGGCGTAAAGACTGGAAGCCGCGTGAAGGTGGCGGGCGTAGCGTCGGCCCGCGTCGTGACTGGAAGCCACGCGAAGGCGGTGCTCGTGAGGGTGGCCCAAGTCGTGGCCCTCGTCGTGAGTGGAAGCCACGCGAAGGTGGCGCTGGTCGTGATGATCGCGGTCCGCGTCGTGATGATCGTGGCCCAAGTCGTGGTCCTCGCCGTGATGACCGCCGCGATGACCGTCGTGAAGACATGCCGCAAACCGAAGCGCAGCGACGTCGCTCCGAAGTGTTCGCTCGAAAAGGCCCTCGCAGGTACGGCAAGGACAAGCCTTTTGGCGACCGCCCAGATCGCGAAGAGCAGATCGTTGACGAAGGTTCAGTGCGTCGCCGCAAGTTCGACACCGATCGTCGCCCGTCGCGCGACTCGTCGCGTGGCGGTGCCAAGCCGCGCGCTCAGCGTCGCGATGACGGCCCGATGTTTCCCACTCCGCCAGCCTTGCAAGAGCCATTGGCCGGCGAAGTTCGTCGTGCAGTCGGAGACCGTCGCTACGACTCGGTGAGCAATCAGTTGTCACGAACGTTGGTGGCCTACGACGCCGAGCGTTATCGCGAAGCTTTGTCGGTGCTCACACCGGTTCTGGAAGATCTTTGGTTGATCAGCGATGTGCGAGTGTTGGCTGGCCGCTTGGAGTATCGCGCCCAGCGTTGGAAGGCTGCTGCAGAACACTTGGAGTTTGCTCGTGCCAGTGATCGCACAGACATGACCAACATGCCAGTGCTCATTGACTGCTATCGCGGCTTGAAGCGATACGACACGGTGGATGAACTGTGGAGTGAATTGAAAGAAGCGTCTCCGCATCCGATGATCATGGCCGAAGGCCGAGTTTCGGCTGCCATGTCGTACGCCGATCGACACGATGTGGCGACGGCCATTCGCATCATGACTCACGGCACCGAGCCACGCCAAGTGCAGCCGCACCACCTACTTGAGTGGTACGTGCTGGGCGACCTGCACGACCGTGCTGGCGACCCAGTGTCGGCCAAACGGTTTTTCGTGAAGGTAGCCAAAGAAGACGCCAAATATTTCGATGTTGAAGCCCGTCTCGCCGGGCTCGGCGAATAGTTTCCCGACTTTTCACACTGTTTCGATTTTCCACAGCCGTTTGACGCATGGGCGTCACACACCTTCATAACCGCCGCCGGCGGGTCTAGTGAAGGAGTCTTCGTGTCGAAACGAACCACACGCATTGCCCGCGGGGCCAGCAGCAAAAAGGAACACTCCACGAACATGGCCTTGGTGCGCGGAGCACTCGTGGCACAGCCCACGGTGCGCGTCATTGATCGTCACCAACGAGCCACCACGTTCGATTTAGCAACCGTCGTGAATGGACGACGTGTCGTGGTGCCGGTTGTGGCGCTCAACATGGATCTTCCGGTCATCAAAATTGGCGACGAGGTAACCGCGCTGGGCCATGTGCGAAGGCGGTTCTTCCGCGTTGGACCACGCACGCAGAGTGTTACCGAGTTGCTCGCTGAACACATCGTGCCAGGTGTAAAAAACGTTCGACTCGACAAACTGTTCGCTGTGGCCAACACCCGCACTCGGGAGGTGCGCACCTCATCGTTGCGCGATGAAAAATGACGGCTATATGTCGAGCGGTCGTATCACCAAACCAGTGCGCAATTTGGGGCTGAAAAAGGTCGACTTGGGTGGCATCAACAATCGTTCGTCGGCGGTGCGGCGTATTTCGGCAATGCTTGTTGGGCGAATGAAGATCGCTGCTTGGGCTTGGCCAGCGCGCAACATTGCGAACACTTCGTCAAACCCGTGTTGGTAGGCCACTTCATGGGTCACCGTGCGTAAGGCCGACTCGAGTCGGTCGCTGTCTAAATCCCGCAATCCGCTGAAGGCTTCGGCCTTGGGCGTGAGCCACCAACCCGAAAGTTGGTCATCCACCAGACACAACGCTTGGCGCTGAGACATCTCGGCGATGACGTGGGCATCAACCGGCTTGTCGAGTGGCACCACGTCAAACGTTGATGCGAGTACCTGGCGCAACTGTTGGCCGGTGATATCGCGATACAAGCGATGGATTGCTGCGATACTCAGCTGTTGTTCGACCAATTCTCCGACGTAGGTCATCGTGGTGCGTGCGGCATCAGCTAACGCAGTTCCACTCATCTCGTCGCGGTAGGTGCGCGCAATCGCATAGCGGTGGTGCCCGTCGGCGATGAGTACCGGGGCCGATGCCACCAGTGAAGAAATCGACCGCACCCGCAGCGGGTCATCGACGCGTTCCACTCGATGGGTGACACCGTCGTCGTCTTGAAACTCGCCGAGGAGGTCTCCGCCAGCCACAAGCGCGTCGGTGAGTTGTTCGCGTAGCGACAACCCCCACACCGGCGACATGTTGGCGCAAGTGGCGCGAGTGAGATCAAGGCGGTCAGTTTTTGCCTTGGGGGTGGTGCGCTCGTGGGGCAGCACGCCGCCTGCACCCTCGTCGACTACTTCCAGTGCGCCGATGACCCCGACGGTGTTGCGATGTTGACCGTTGGCGTCAACGAATGACATGCGATACAGCGTGAACGACGGTCGCGGGTCGAGAGTGAGCACGCCGCTGGTGCGCCATTCGCGCAATATTGCTGCAGCGGCTTCATACGGGCTAGTTGACGCATCACTGCTTGTGGGCAGATCGATAGCGACGATGTTGTGGGCATCTCGTGCGGCGAGTGCAGCGCGGTCAGCACCATTCAACACGTCGTAGGGCGGCGCGGTCACCTGCAGCAAATGTTGCTGCGCCGAATAGCGCAACGCGCGGAACGGAGCAAAGATCGGCATCGTTCCAGAGTGGCAGGTTGGTGCCTCGAATGCCAACTAGCGTCGGGCGCACCGTGAAAGCGCCGATTCTCTGTGATCTTGACGGTGTGGTGTGGCTGTTGCACCAACCAATTGCGGGTTCAGTTGAGGCCGTCGCCCGGTTGCGAGCAGCGGGCCATCGGGTGCTGTTTGTAACCAACAACTCGTCGGCGACGGTGAGCACCCAAGAAAATGCTCTGCAGAAAATTGGAATCCCTGCAACAGGTGACGTGTGCACTTCAGCGCAAGCAGCGGCGTTGCTTCTGGCGCCAGGGGAACGCGTGCTCGTTGCGGGTGGCCCGGGCATCGTTGAGGCAATTGAACAGCGGGGGGCCGTCGTCGTGGCGCGCACCGACAGCGACATGAGCAATGCTGAGTTTTCCGCTTGTGCCACCGATATAGACACCGTCGTGGTTGGCTATCACGCTTCGTTTGACTATCGGGGTTTGACCCGAGCAACCACGGCGATTTTGGCTGGGGCGCGACTGATTGGCACTAACGATGACCCGACGTATCCCACGCCGGCTGGGCTGATTCCTGGTGGTGGTTCTATCTTGGCTGCTTTTGCAACTGCTGGCGGGGTGGCCCCAACTATCGCCGGCAAACCGTGTGCAGCGATGGGTCAACTGGTGCTCAATCGTTTGGCGATCAATGACTTGAGCGGTGCGTGGATGGCTGGTGATCGCGATTCGACAGACGGTGCATTCGCACGCCTTGTTGGCGCAAAGTTCGGTCTCATGTTGTCGGGTGTGAACGAGCCCAGCAACAACCAGGTGGCTCCCGATGGTGTGTTTGACAACCTTGCTGCACTTGCCGATCACGTGCTGAGTGCGGCTGCGGGCGCATAGCGCGTGACGCAATTGCAACGCATCGACCGCGCATTAGTGGCCGTCGGTTTGGCGCGCGACACCGGCGAAGCGCTACAACTCATTGCGCAAGATCGAGTAACGGTGAATGGGGCACCAGTGTTGAATGCGGCACGACAAGTGCATCCGCGCGATCAGGTTGCCGTGGTGGAGGTGGCGCAGTTTGTGAGCCGTGGTGGTCTCAAGCTTGATGCCGCACTGAATCACTTTGCGCAACTGGGCGATGCCGTGGCCATAGCCGGCGCGCGTGTGCTGGATGCCGGTGCGTCAACTGGCGGGTTCGTCGACTGCTTGTTGCAGCGCGGTGCAGGTCAGGTGGTGGCGTGCGATGTGGGGCGTGGTTTATTGCATCCGAAGATTGCTGCCGACCAGCGGGTAGATGTACGCGACGAACTCAATGCCCGCGATCTTGGAGCAACGATTCGTGCTCGGGCCTTAGTCGGTGACTTTGATTTGGTCGTGGCAGATTTGTCGTTCATCTCACTCACGCTGGTTGCCGAAAGTCTCGTTGCGGCTACCCGCACGGCGGGCCAGTTGTTGGTGCTGGTCAAGCCGCAGTTCGAGGCCACCAAAGCAGAGGTCGACAAAGGTGCCGGGGTGATCATCGACGATGCGATTCGCCAGCGTTGCATTGCAGAGGTGCGGGAAGCGTTCGTGCGCCACGGGGTGCGACCGCGTGGGGAAGTGGAGTCGGCAGTGGCTGGACCAGCCGGCAATCGTGAGCACTGGCTACGCCTGACGCGCGAATAGCCTGAACCACATGGCCAATGTCATGGTGGTGGCCCACCATACGCGCAGCGAAGTGCCGCCGCTGTTGGGCGAACTGCGCGCGGAACTGTCGCGCTCGGGTCATCATTTGTGGATGTGTCCTGCCGACGCCCAAGCGCACGGCTTGGTCGATGTGGCGAGCGACCGAGACGCAGCCGATTCGGATCTCGTCGTGGTATTGGGTGGCGACGGCACAGTGCTGCGCGCCGTCAGTTTGCTCAATGGTGCGCCCGTGCCAGTGCTGGGTGTCAACGTTGGGGTGTTGGGTTATCTCACCGAAGTGGGTGTCGATGGCGCTGTCAAGGCTGTTACTGCGGCCCTGGGCGGCCAAGCCGGACGCGACTTCATCATCGATGAGCGAATGCTGTTGCAGGTGACCGTTGCGAAAAAAGACCAACCAAATTTGGTTTGGCGTGCACTCAATGAAGCAGTGTTGGAAAAACAGCAGTCCGGCCACACCGTGTGGATAGACGTGGCGGTCAATCACGAGTTGTTCGAGCGATACTCGGCCGACGGCGTGATCGTGGCCACGCCGACTGGGTCGACGGCATATTCCATGTCGGCTCGTGGGCCAGTTGTTTCGCCGCGTCATCGCGCGCTGATCGTCACACCCGTGTCTCCGCATATGAACTTCGATCGTTCGTTGGTGTTGGGCCCCGACGAGCATCTGCAGATGACCGTTGCAGGCACTCGACCTGTCGACTTGTCGCTCGATGGTCAACGCGTTGCGAGTTTGGCAGCCAGCGATGTGGTGACGTTTGCACCTGATCTCTGCACGGCGCGATTTGTTCGATTTGCCGAACCGCAGTTTCACCAAATTTTGCGCTCCAAGTTCGGGCTGTCGGAGTAGGCGTGCTCGCAGAACTACACATCGAAAATTTCGGTGTGATCGAGTCAGCGACAATCGTGCTGAAAGATGGTTTGTCGGCACTTACCGGCGAAACAGGTGCCGGCAAGACGATGGTGGTCGAGGCAATCAACTTGTTGATGGGCCAACGTGCCGACGCATCGGTAGTGCGACCAGGGGCCGATGAGTTGCGCGTTGAAGGCAGATTCGTAGTTGATGGCACCGAACGTGTGCTGTGTCGCGTGGTGCCACGCGATGGTCGGTCGCGGGCCTATGTCGACGGCCGTTTGGCTACGGTCAACCACCTCAGTGAACTGGGGGCAGAACTCGTAGACCTGCACGGCCAGCACGAACACCAAAGCCTGTTGACCGCACCAGCCCAACGGGCCGCCCTCGACGCCTTTGCCGACATTGATCTGTCGGCACTGCGCACGGCGCGAGCGCAAGTGACCGAAATTGATGCCGCGCTTGCCATGATGGGTGGCGACGAGCGGGCCCGGGCACGTGAAATTGATCTCCTGCGATTTCAAGTAGACGAGATTTCTCGAGCCGAATTGAGCGACCCAGATGAAGACGCAGTGCTGGAACGCAGCATCGACTTGCTGCAGGATGCCGAGTCACATCGCGAATCTTTGGCGACGGCTATTGGTGCACTCACCGATGACGATGGGGCACTCGACCGCATGGGTCATGCCGCAGGTGCGCTGGGGCGCGGTGACGCGATGCGCGAGCACGTGGAACGTATTCGCGAACTGCAGTCACTCATCGGTGACGCCGCTGACGACATGCGTCGGGTGCTCGAGCAAGTGGATCAAGATCCCACCCGATTGGCGGCCTTGGTCGAGCGGCGCCAGACGTTGTTTGACCTGCGCCGCAAGTATGGCGATACCGTGGCCAGTGTTATTGCCTATGGCCGCGAGACCGCTGGTCGTTTGGGCGAACTTGAGTCATGGGAAGAACGAGCCAGCGATTTGGATGCTCGGCGCACCGCGGCACTTGCGGCATTGCAGAAAGCCGCGCGCAAGGTGCGTGCCGCTCGGCAGGCGGCTGCGCCTGCGTTGGCCAAAGCAGTCGAAAAAAACCTCGCACGGCTGGCCTTGGGGGCTGCGCGAGTAGAGATCATCGTTGGTGGTGACGAGAACATCGATTTGGCCGGCGACGAGGTGACGTTTTTGTTGGCCGCAAACCCAGGTAGCGAACCCGCCCCGCTCGCCAAGGTGGCATCGGGTGGCGAATTGGCGCGCACCATGTTGGCGCTGCGCTTGGTGCTCACCGAGGCACCCAGCACGTTGGTGTTCGACGAAGTCGATGCGGGCATCGGTGGTGATGCAGCAGTGGCAGTGGCGGAAGCACTAGCGGCGCTTGGCGAACGGCACCAAGTGTTGGTGGTGACCCACCTGCCGCAGGTTGCCGCACGCGCTGCGAATCATGTGGTGGTCAATAAAGAAGTACGCAAAGGCATCACCTTTGCCACAGCACGAACCCTGGCTGAAGATGAGCGAGCCGAAGAGATTGCCCGCATGTTGTCGGGAAGCCTGGCCGTGGAATCAGCCGTGGAACATGCCAGGAATCTGCTGAAAACTCGCCAGAAGACACCCCCGCCCCGCAGGTAAAGGTAGGCTGACCTTCCGTCAAGGTTGATTCTGGCGGCACCCCGTTCAGACGATGATGACGGGAGGCAAGAAGTGGCAAAGCATGTGTTCGTCACAGGCGGTGTAGCCAGCGCTCTCGGCAAAGGTCTCACTGCCTCGTCACTAGGACGCTTGCTCAAGATGCGTGGCTTGCGTGTCACGATGCAAAAACTGGATCCGTACATCAAC
>SYEA01000073.1 GCA_005800965.1 Actinomycetota bacterium
GTGTTCGTGGCTCAGTCGATCAAGCCACAGGCTCGTACGCTGGCCGAAACCCGCGGGCTTACGTGGAAAGAAATCGACTACGACGAACTGCGCGGTCGCCGCGTGGATGAACTGAGGCTGTTTTGACCTTGATTCGCGACATGCAGGCCGGCGATCTAGCCGCGGTGATGCGGATGAACAACGGCAACGTGCCAGCGGTGTCGTTGATCGATCTCGACGAGCTACAACAAGACGTGCGACTAGCCGAGCACGCTCTTGTCATGACCGACACCGCCACCAGCGAACCCCACGGCTTTTGCACCACTTTTGCCAGTGGAATTAACGAAGATCTCGGCGTCAACTACGCCTGGTTCGCTGCTCGCTACCCCGCTTTTGTGTATCTCGACCGCGTGGTCATTGATACACCATTCCAATCACAAGGCCGCGGTGAATTGTTGTACGCGGAGGTCGAGCGACGCATTCGCGCCACAGGTAATACCGACTTGTTTGTCTGCGAAGTCAACCTGCAACCCCGCAACGAAGGTTCGCTGCGATTTCACTCCCGTCTAGGTTTTGAACAAGTTGGCGAGCAAGAGTCAAAGCCGGGGCTCATCGTGGCGATGCTCGCCAAACGCCTCGTTTAACGCCACCTGCAACAACACGTGTTGCGCAGGTGCGCAACACGTGACTAGCGCGTTACTTTTTTTGTGGTTGTGGCCACGATCCGGGGCGTCCGTCCATTCCGGAGTTTGCGCGCGACTTGGCAAGCAGCTCTTCGACGATTGGCCCGAGGCGAGTCGGGTCATCCACAGGGTCATGCGACGGGCCGCGCACCCAACCTTCGGCAACCGCAAACGAGCGACCACTGGTTTCAAACACTCGACCAGTCACATCTTTGCTCTCGACTGAAGCCAACCACGTGACAATCGGTGCAATCCAGCGCGGTGACTGGGCTTCACGCTCTTCGTCAGTCGGCGGAGTGGGTTGCAGGTTTTCAGTCATGCGGGTGAGCGCAACAGGTGCTACCGCGTTAACAGTCACGCCGTAACGCGCCAACTCGAGTGCGGTGATGACGGTGAAGGCTGCGATACCGGCTTTGGCTGCCCCATAGTTGGCTTGGCCGATGTTGCCGTAGATACCCGACACTGAAGTGGTGTTGATGATGCGACCATCGACGGGCTTGCCGGCCTTTGATTGATCGCGCCAGTAGGCGGCAGCAAAGTGTGACGGCGCGAATGTGCCCTTCAGGTGCACCTTGATGACCGAATCCCATTCGAGTTCGCTCATGTTGGCCATCATGCGGTCGCGCAAGATGCCGGCGTTGTTGACCACACCGTGGAGATCGCCGAACGTGTCAACTGCTGCTTTGATCAAACGCTCAGCGCCCTCGAACGACGAAATGTCGTCACCATTGGAAATTGCCTTGCCACCCATGGCTTCGATTTCGGCTACCACTTGGTTGGCCGGCGAAACATCGCCACCACTGCCGTCTACACCGGCGCCCAAGTCGTTCACTACGACGTGGGCACCATGGCGCGCCAGACTCAGCGCATGTTCACGCCCGATTCCGCGACCTGCTCCGGTGACAACCACCACTCGACCTGCACATAATTTGGCCATGACTGATCCTTTCCTGGCGTTTTCGTCAGATGATTGACGCTGTCGCAATCTAGTCTCTCAACGCGTGACGAGACACCTTGACGTACTGGTAGTCGGCGCCGGGCCGGCGGGCGTTGCTGCTGCATTGACCGCCAAGCGACTCGGGTTGAGCGTGCAGTTAATTGATAAAGCCACATTTCCCCGCGACAAATGTTGTGGTGACGGCCTCACAACGGGGGCGTTGCGCTTGCTCGACCAGTTGGGCTTGCGCCCCGACACGGTGGCCAGCTGGAAGGTGTGTCGCGATGTGAGCCTGCGTTCACCGTCCGGACGCATGATTGATTTGCAGTTGCCCGACGACGGCCAATTTGCTGCCATCGCCACACGTCTCGATCTCGATGCTGCACTCGTCAACCACGCGCGTGAATGCGACGTGGAGATCCGCGAAGGGGTCGGTTTTGTTGACATCACTCGTGATGGCGATTACCACGTGACCACCAGCGATGGTGAAGTAACCGCCCGCGTGGTCATCGCTGCCGACGGCATGTGGTCACCCGTGCGCAAAGTGATGCAACCCGACCGTGCGCCATACCTCGGCGAGTGGCATGCCCTGCGTCAATACGCCCACCATGTGACTGGCCCGGCCAGCGAAAAGTTGTACGTGTGGTTCGAACCTGATTTGCTGCCGGGATACGCGTGGTCGTTTCCATTGACTGACGGCCGAGTCAACATCGGCTTCGGCATTTTGCGCGGCGCATCGCACAAGCCAGGCGACATGAAGGCCGTGTGGGCCGACTTGTTGTCGCGCGACCATGTGCGCCAAGCTCTCGGCAACACTGCCGTGCTCGATGACAAGTTGAGCGCCTGGCCGATACCAGCCCGCGTCACTTCGACAACTCTGCACGTTGACAACGTGTTGTTCGTTGGTGATGCTGCCTGTGTCACTGACGTGCTCACCGGTGAGGGCATCGGCCAAGCATTGCTCTCGGGCATGCTCGCGGGCACAGCAGCCGCCGACCAGCAACCAGGTCGTGCCTACCGGCGGGCGATGCGCCAACACTTTTTTGCCGATCATCGGATGTCAAATCTGCTTGGCCGCGTGCTTGCCAACGAGCGCATGGCGCGTGCAACACTGCGAATTGTCGATGGCGGCACCTGGCGCAAACAAAAATTCGTGCGCTGGATGTTTGAAGACGAGCCACGCGCCAGCGCCCTCACGCCCCGCCGTTGGCACCGCGGCTACCTCTCGTCGCCCGGTGCTTACACCAAGTAATCTCGCCACATGCGCACACGACTCACAGAAATGTTGGGAATTGAATTTCCCGTAATGCTCGCCGGCATGGGTGGGGTTTCCTATCACGAACTCGTCGCTGCAGTCAGCGAGGCTGGCGGCATCGGCACGCTCGGGGCGTCCACCATGCGCGACCACGAGCTACCCGAAGAAATGCGCAAGGTGCGCGAACTCACCAAGAAGCCGTTCGGTGTTGACCTCCTTACCGCACTTCCCAATCAAGTGGATTCGGGCATCAAGGCAGTCATCGAAGGTGGTGCGTCAATCTTCGTTGCCGGCCTTGGTGTGCCGCGCGAGGTGATTGACCTGTTGCACCAAAAAAATATCCTCGTTGGGTCAATGTGCGGAAAGGTAAAACACGCAGTTGCTGCTGTGGCCAGCGGGTGCGACTTTGTCGTTGCGCAGGGCACCGAGGCGGGCGGTCACACGGGTCTCGTGGCCACGATTGCCTTGGTTCCCCAGGTGGTGGATGCAGTCGGAGACAAGGTGCCAGTCGTTGCTGCTGGTGGACTGTTCGACGGTCGCGGTCTGGCCGCCTCACTCGCACTTGGTGCCGATGGCGTGTGGATCGGTACACGCTTCATCGCCACGCCCGAGGCTCGCGCCGTGAATGGATACAAAGATCAGTTGCTTGCCACCAGCGAAGACGGCACAACCATCAGTCGCGCATACACCGGCAAAACTTGTCGCGTCGTGGCCAACGACTGGACTCGCCACTACGACAAGAACCCGGCCGACCTCCAGCCGTTTCCGCAGCAAGCAGTTGCGTCGATGCAGGCCGGTGTCAACCACCTTGGCTTTCCAACGGGCACCGAGGTCGACACGTCACGCGAGTTCTACCCCGCCGGGCAAGGTGTCGGCTCGATCAACGATTTGGTGCCAGCCGGCGAGTTGGTGCGACGCATCGTTTCCGAAGCATCGGCCGTGTTGGCCCGCGTCGGAAATATTCGCGCTAGATAAGTGCGCGCAGTGCGCCGAGTGCACCAACATGGTCGTTGCCGACCGGGCTGACCGACAACATCGTCACACCTGCAGCACGAAACGCCGCCACACGTTCGCGCACATAGCCCGCTGGCCCCACCAGGTTGGTGAGCTCTAACATTTCACGCGGCACTGCGCGGGCTGCTTCATCTTTCTTGCCGGATAGATACAGATCTTGAATCTCTGCTGCCTCTTGCTCATAGCCGTACTCGCGGCAGATGTCGTTGTAGAAGTTCTTGCCGCGCGCACCCATGCCACCCACGTACAGCGCCACGTTCGGGCGTGCCATGTCGAGCACCTTGTCTTTGGCTTCACCCACCAACGACTCGTCGATGGCCAACAGTCCGCCAGCCGAAATCTCGAGTGGCTTCAGCGACGGTGATCGCTTGGCTAGACCCTTCTTGAGTGCTGCGCCCCAGACTTGCTCGAACTTGTCAGGCATGAAGAACACGGGCAGCCAACCGTCGGCGAGTTCTGCCGTTGCCTCCACACTCAAATCTTTCAGCGAAGCCCACCACACCGGAATGTCAGCCCGCACCGGATGATTGATCAGCTTCAGCGGTTTGCCCATGCCGGTGCCTTGGCCGGCAGGCAGTGGCACCTGCACGGTCTGGCCGGTGTACGACAAACCTTTCTCGCGCTTCCAGACTTCGCGACACACCTCGATGTATTCCTTGATGCGCTGCATGGGCTTTTCGTATGCCACACCATGGAAGCCCTCGACGACTTGGGGCCCCGAGGCGCCCAGCCCGAGGATGAAGCGACCGTTCGAAACGTAATCGCAACCAGCGGCAGTCATTGCCGTGAGCGGTGCCGTGCGTGAATACACGTTGATGATGCCCGTGCCGATTTCTACCCGCGATGTGATGGCTGACAAATACCCAACCTGGGAGATGGCGTCAAAGCTGTACGCCTCGGGAATCCACACCACATCCAGCCCGACTTTTTCCAGTTCGGCCACTCGACGCGCACCCTCGACGAAACCACCGGCATAACTCATCAGCATGGAAATTTTCATGCTGATGGAAACGTAGTCGGTTCAACCGCCAAGCGACGAGGTCGCCGAAGACGGACGATTTGTCGACTCGAGCGATTAGTTGACTTGACGAGTGCGACCGACCCAGTACGGGGCACGGAGGTCCTTTTTCAGGATCTTGCCGCTCGGGTTGCGTGGAAGAGCATCCGCCCACGCAACCTTCTTGGGTGTCTTGAAGCCGGCCAATTGCGTGCGTCCGAAGGCGACGATGTCGTCTTCGGTCACCTCGACACCGGGCTTGCGCACCCCGATTGCCAACGGCACTTCACCCCAACGGTCATCGGGAATGCCGATGACTGCGACGTCGGCCACGGCGGCGTGCTTCATCAAGGCGTTTTCCACCTCGGCTGGGTACACGTTCTCGCCACCTGACACGATCATGTCCTTCACGCGATCGTGGATGTACACGTATCCGGCTTTGTCGGTGTAGCCGGCATCGCCGGTGTAAAACCAGCCGTTGCGGATGGACTTCGCAGTTTCCTCCGGCATGTTCCA
>SYEA01000074.1 GCA_005800965.1 Actinomycetota bacterium
AGCGTTGGCTGGACCTTCGATGACTGCGCCGGTCGAAGCATTGAAGACCGACCCGTGGGCCGGGCAGGTGAGTTGCCCCGCCGGTCCGGGGGCCACCAACGCGCCAGCGTGTGTGCAACTACGACTGAAGGCCACGACGCCACTTGAGGTTCGGGTGAGCACGACGGCATAGTTCTTTCCACCGGAAGTGATGATTGCGGTTTGGCTTGCACCTGACGCCAATGACGATGAGTCGAGCACCTTCACTTCGCTCGTGGTGGGTGATGGCGGGGCTGCTTTGGCGCGCTTCCACTTGGCACCATTGGCGGTCTTTACGCACTCAAAAGTTTGGCCACCAACCAACTTGCGGCGGCCAATCTTCTTGCAAACCTCACCAGCGCGAATTTGTGGTGTGGCCACAGCACCAACCGAGGCTGCTGGTGCAAACAAAAAAGCGACGAACCCCGTAGCCAACATGCCAACTGCCGAACGGCGAGAGAGACGACTCATCTCCTTAGATTAGGCCACGCTTGTGAGGCACAGGAAACCGATCAAAGAATGAAAGCTACGTAGTGCGTTATCAATATTCTTTCGGCCCTGAGTTGTGCGACTGCGCCGTCTGGCTGTCGGTGAACACGACTGTGGGGTGCGCGCTAGCGGAACTCGACCGACGAATACTGACCAATGCGATCGGCACGATGCCGGGTGTCAATCAAGCGAACCGTGCCACTCCGCACCCGCATCACCAAACTCTGTGACGTTGCGCCGTAGGCGTCGTAGCGCACCCCACGCAGGAGGTCCCCATCGGTCACGCCGGTGGCCGCAAAGAACGCATCCTCGCAGTGCACGAGATCATCGGTGGTGAGCACGCGGTTCATGTCAATGCCTGATGTTTTGGCCAATGCCTTGTCTTCATCACCACGGGCCCACAGCAGGCCTTGAATCTCGCCTCCCAGCGCTTTTAGCGCTGCTGCCGAAGTAACACCCTCTGGTGTGCCGCCGATACCCATCAAGGCGTCGATACCGGTTTGTGGCCAAGCGGCAGCAATTGCACCGAAGATGTCACCGTCGGTAATCATTTTGATGCGACACCCAGCAGCGCGAATTTCACCGACGAGGTCGTCGTGACGGGGGCGGTCAAGCACCACGATGGTCAGCTCGTTGAGTGTTTTGTGTTTGGCACGCGCGATGGAGTCCAGGTTGTGGCGAACCGATTTGGTGATGTCGATTGCTCCGCGGGCATCAGGACCGACGGCAATCTTGTTCATGTAGACGAACGGCCCTGGGTTGAACATCGAGCCGCGTTCAGACACAGCAATCACGCTGAGCGCGTTGCCACGGCCAAGTGAGGTGAGAGTGGTGCCGTCAATCGGGTCGACGGCGACGTCGGTGACAGGTTTGCTGCCGTTGCCGACCCGTTCGCCGTTGAACAACATGGGGGCTTCATCTTTTTCTCCCTCGCCGATCACGACAACGCCGTCCATGTTGACGGTTTCCAGCAAGTTGCGCATCGCATCCACAGCGGCACCGTCGGCGGCGTTCTTGTCGCCGCGCCCCACCCATTTGGAAGCCGCAAGGGCCGCCGACTCGGTGACACGTACAAGTTCCATCGCCAGGTTGCGATCGGGCTTTTCGGAAAGAACCATGAGACCCAAATTAGCCCATTCACCACGCACTAGCGTTCGGCGCATGAGCGAGTGGGACCCACGCAACCCCGAGTCGCTGACTGTGCGTTACGACTTGGCTGACTGGTCGCTTGAGGAGCGTGTGGAGTTAGTTGAGCTACTTGCTGACGCTGACATTCGTCACGATTGGGACGGCAACGAATTGCTCGTGCCAGCGGATCAAGAATCGGTCGTTGACGACATTCTTGATGACGTTGAGGATGGTGATGGGGCCGCTGGGGCACCGACGTCGCTCGCGGGTGAACTGGAAGAGTTCGAACTCAACGATTGGACCTCGGCCGACCGCATGGAGTTTGCTGCAGTGTTGGTCGAGCGCGGTATCGGGCACCGCTGGGAGGACAACCTGCTGCTGGTGGGCGTTGACGACGCAGACGTTGTCGAAGATCTGCTGGATGAGTTTGACCGCTGAGGGCGGGCGCTCAGTAGCGTTCGACGAGTGAACGAATCAAATCCGCAGCTGCTGGCTGAAGTTGAGATATTCCACTCGCGGACCCACTCGCCAACGCGCAGGCTGTCGCTAGGTCATTTGGTATTGCCGGTGGATCCGGCGCCCGGTCTTGGTGGCCTACTGCTTGGTGGCATCGTCGCGGCGCATTTACATGAGGTGGATGAAGATCTGGTGCCCGATGTTCATCGCTTGGTGCTGCAGGTCGACCGTGGCGATCGTGTGTTGCAGCCACGCTTGCGTCACCGTTACCAAACTGATCGACAGGGCTTGTCACGCAGTCGTCATCGATTGGTTGGCGACGGTGAGCAGCTGAGTTATGAATTTGAAACCAATGGCAGCCCACTTCAGCAAGTGCTTGGCGCGGTGTATGCACTCGAGCGACTCGATGTTTTGGCGCGACACGCACTCACTCCGGTGGTGCACAAAGCGATGCGTTGGCGCGGTCCGATTGATGCCAACTTTCTTTCGTATCTGGCTGGCACCGCCACGGCATCGATCACGGCGATGACTGACCCTCGGGCATGGGCACTCGAGCTGTTGGGGTTCCCGGCTGGCACAGTAAGCCCGTCGAAGCGCGATGTGCAGAGGCGTTACCGCGAGAGCCTGCGTGGCGCTCACCCCGACCATGGCGGAAGCATCGACAATGCCGGCCAGCGCATCGAACAGCTGAGCGAAGCCCGGCGAGTGTTGCTTGCTGCGATCGGGTGACCGACATTCAGGGTGTGGTGCTGTTTCCGGGTGCTGGCTCAAGCGCGGATCACCCGTCGCTCGTCGCGATTGCGACTGCGCTGGCACCGCTGCCAGTGATACGCGTTGACTTTGCCTATCGGCGCCTCGGGCGCAAGATTCCTGATCGTGCACCGGTATTGATTCGTGCGGTGCGCGAAGCCATAGACGACGCGTGTCGGGCCTGGTCGTGCGCGCCGACGCAGCTGGTGATCGGCGGTCGTTCGATGGGTGGCCGCATGTGCTCGATGGCAGTTGCCGGCTTTGATGGCGATGACCGCAAGAACGGTGCATCTCAGCCAGCAGATGTACCTCTACAAGTTGGCGGCTTGGTCTGTATCAGCTATCCGTTGCATCCGCCCAAGCAGCCTGCAAAGTTGCGTATTGCGCATCTGCCGCAGGTGCGCGTGCCATCGCTCTTTGTCAGCGGCACACGAGACGAGTTTGCAACCCCAGCCGAGTTGGGCGAACATCTGGCTGTTGTGCCAGTGGCACCCATCGTGCGTTGGGTGGAAGGTGCCCGCCACGACCTGCGTGGCCATGACGACCATGTGGCCGGCATCGTGGCCAGTGTCGTAGCCGAGTGGGCACGTGGTTCGTCGGCCCAACCTCCGCGCACGTAGCCTGCGAGCACGATGCGAGGTCTGGGAACGCTCATCAATGCCGGCCTCGTGGTGCTGGGCAGCGGCCTCGGTGTGTTGATCGGTGATCGCATTCCCGAGCAGATGCGCATCACACTGCTGCAAGTAATCGGCCTGGTGACCATCGCGCTGGGTGTCAGCGATGCCATCGACACACGCAACATGGTGTTTCCGCTAGTGGGCATGGCGGTGGGTGCATTGATTGGTGAAGTGCTGGCAATCGAAAGCCGCCTCGAGCGTCTCGGCGAGCGCTTGCAGCGCCGCTTTGCTCGTGGTGCAGGGGGCGACGGTGGCGAGGGGAAATTTGTCAAAGGGTTCGTGACTGCTTCAGCGCTTTACTGCATCGGGCCGCTCACCGTGTTGGGAGCCATCGAAGACGCCAGTGGTCAAACCCCGCAGCTGTACATCATCAAAGGGTCATTGGACGGGTTCGTTTCCATCATGTTCGCCGCCATGTATGGCATCGGGGTGGCGTTCAGTGCGTTGTCGGTATTGGTGGTGCAAGGCAGCCTCACGCTCGGGGGTGCGGGGCTTGACGCCGTGCTCGACGATCGCATGCGCACCGAGTTGTTCGCTGCAGGTGGCATCGCCGTCATCGGAATCGGTCTCAACTTGTTGCAGGTCACCAAGATTCGTTTGGCCAACCTGCTGCCAGGGCTGGTGATTACCCCGGTACTGGTGGCCATCTTTGCGGTGTAACACCCGCCTGCGACGATGGGGCAATGACAGCAGAACACATTGACGAAGGCGACATCTGTTCGGTGTGCGGCCTGCCGGTATTTTTCTATGGTGATGCAACCATCGACTGCCCACAGTGCGGCACCGAATACGTGAACGCAGAAGTTGGCGATGTTGACTAGCGCTGCCGACTAGCGCTCCTGATTATTGGTTGTCCCAAACTTCTGGTTGCTCCTGTGGCTTAGCGGAGCGGCGACGTGTGCCACGCTTCGGTGGTAATGCCGGTTCTGCTGCGAACGGCTCGAGCACACCGTGCAATCGGCCAGCCACGTTGGACAACATCCGCAAGTGTTGCGCTAAGCCCATGAGGTTGTCGGGCAACGTATCAATCGCTAAGTACACGGCACTGTTCTCGAACCACAATCGCGTAATAGAACCGCTTTGGTTGTGAGCATTGATCTCGCGAAGCAGTTCGGCACTTTCGTTCGCATTGCTGACAACCACGGTTGACATACGCACGAGCGGCGAGTCGTCGTCGGCACGCTGGAAGAAGTCAAACGCGATCACCACATCTTCATGGCGAACACCAATTGGCCCACCGGGAGTGGTTTGGAACTCGAACTTTTCGCGTTCAAGAATTTTCACCACGCGCTCGTGCAACTTGGCTACCGGCGCAATGACCATTTTTGCGATGATGTAATGGGTGTCGCTTTCGAGCACAATGTCGAGTGATTCCTTGCTGTCAAAGGACAGCGTCCATGTGGCATCCTCATCAACACAGTTGTAAATGATGTTGAGCATGTCGGGATTGACCTTGATTTGACCCGCTCCAGTGGTGGTCGCGGGAGTGTGTGCACGTATGGGGTACAACCGAGATCCTGTCCAGTCGCTAGAGACATGTAGCTGGCCGTCTTCGACCCGAAGAAGAAAATGGTCGGGGTTTTTGCGTTCGTCATCATCGTCAATCATGTTGGTTTCGAATGGAGGGTTGGCGCCGGCGAAAATGGTGTACAGCAACTCTTTGCCAGCAAGTTGAGCAGTGACGCGAGCAGGATTTGCGGCTACGTGCTGTGGCTTGGGCATCGGCACGCTGCTGCACGGCAATGTTTGCGTACCCAGCGACGAAGCCGCAGTGACCATGCCGTCGGCAATGGTGAATGCCACGGATCCAGCGGCGGCTCGAGGGCGACCCGCATTCGCCACGCTGGTCAGCGGCAGTTTGTAGGCACCGGTGAAGTCGGCGGTGTCACCGGTGACCACGATGGTGAATTCCTTTGTGGTCACCAACCACTTACGACGACCACCCTGACAAAACACCGTGATGCCGGGAACGTTGATGCCCTCTATGCGAAACATCATGAGCGACTCAAAGATGTGGTGCAGTTCTGTGGAGTCAACAAGCCCGATGTCGGTGGTGCTCATCGCTGGCCTTTCATATCAATGTTGGTTGATGGAATGCTGGCTCGTTCGTAGCCGAGGGGTGTGGCGCGTGCGAGGTCGGAAACTTCATGCACCCAGGCGCGGTCAGGGGGGGTGGATGAAACGGTGCTGGGAATAGTGGTTGCAGTGATCGGTGACTCACGATGACGCTCGGCCACGGCGACAAGCCAGTTGGTGAGCGCTCGAACTTCACAGCCGTTGAAGGTGATGACCACTTTGTCGTTGTCGATATGTACGGATTGTTTGGAAAACAGTGATGCGAGGCCGGCGTCAGATGCTGCGGAAAGTAGTTGCCGAAAAGCACTCGCGGAAATGCGAATGGTTTTGTCGGGCTGGGTCATCGGTGCCTCCTGGCGGGGTTGGTGGGGATGGGGGACGACACCGTAGACGACCGGTGTAGTGGAGTGGTGGCATCTGGCGGCAGAAAGGAGGAAAGCACCGCCAGATGCACCACCTCCTCACTTACGCACAGGGCACCGTGCGCTGTGCGGCCTGCACGGGCAACTCCGTTAGTCGGAGGAGTCGCTCTTGCCGAGGCCATCCAGGCGCAGCAGAAACGGCGTGGGTGCATGATCGGGGTCCAACCGGAAGAGCGCCGCAGGCTTGCCGTAGCGCTCGAAGGTGGGCCGCGATTCTCCTTCGACCGAGGTCAAAATGTTGAGCTTCTGGATGCGGCGGGCAAAGTTGGTGGGGTCAAGTGGCTTGATCAGTCGTGGGGAGCGGGGGGCCCGGGTGCGGCTACTTTGTCGCACGAGTCTTGCCATCAGTTCTGCTTGACGGGTGAGGTCGGTCACGGGAGGAGAGGATCGAGAAGCGAGGCCTTTGAACTCCGCCACGTACTTGTCACCGACGAAGTCGGCGATAGTTGAGGAGGACGGCATCATCATGGCCAGTTCGGTAATGGTGCGCTCAAAGTCGGGGGTCTGTTGGGTGCCGAGTTGTTCGAGGGTCTTTAAGTACTTGCGAACCACATCGGCATGTCCGGGTTGTTCTGCGGCGGCAGCCGAATCCAGCGATTCATGGAACAGGGCTTCATACACCCGTCGAAGTTCGCCGAGGGTGAACTCCTCACGGCAGAATCTGGCGGCCAGCGGGGTGGTGACCACGAGGTTGCGCACGAGCGCGATGGCCTTGAGCACGATGTCCTCGTGGTCGAACTCCAGGCGGTTGGGGCGAGCCAGCACATCGACAATCGGTCGAAACTGCACGTGGCGGACATGGCCGACCTGGGCATTGGGGTGCAGGGCCACGTCGCGGTCGTCGCCCACAATGGCCACGAAGGCCACCGAGATGGTGCGCCCGCTACGAGGGTCGCGATCGGCGTCGCCAAAGGCACCCACTTGATGTAGATCGTCCCAGGTGAGGGAAAGATTGGTTTCGCGCTGCAGCACGCGTAACGCCGCTTGAACAAGGGTGGTATCAGGTGTTTGCCCCGTGCCGTATGCGTCACCCAACAGGGTGTTGCCCACGTGGCCACCCGGCAACGCCCAATGGTGCTGGGGGTGGCGCTCCACCCGCTCCACGCGACGAGGCAGGTGGGGGTTGCCCCGGCGCTGCAGCTGGTTCTGGTCAATGTAGGCCTCGGGGCGGTTGCGCTGCACCACCCCTATATGTGGGAGGTCATTTCTGAGACTGAGGAGCACCACATCGACCGTGACATGGAAGTCGGCAGGGCGAAGGGCTTGGGGGGACCCCGATGGGCCAGCAGTGGAGCGCTGGGCGGTGCGGGCGGGGGATCTGTGGCGTCTGGGTTGTGGCGGCATGGGTGAATCTGCTATATTGGTAGGTTCCGAATGTTGACCCCCACCTTACGGCAGAAATGTCACAAGAGTGACGATGGTGTGCGTAATAGCCGTGTGAAAGCAGGCTATTAGTCAAAACGCTCATACTGTGTCGCACCCCTTGGCAATGCTCTATATGACAGGCAATGTCAGCAGAGAGGCCGAGATGCAGCAGTACACCAACAATACCAACAACAACCCAATCAACCACAACAAGGAGATCAACGCAACCACCATCACCCCACTCACCCCCGCCCAGAGTCGCTACGTCGAGGCGGTGTATGCACACCTGTGCAAGTCCTACGGATTCAAGATCGCCAAGGCCAACCTGCGTGGCCACAAGCCGGCCGACGTTGCCAACTTTGCAATTCAAAAAGTAATCCGCAACGTGCAGCAATTCATGAGTCGCTACCCAACTCCAGACCATGCGGCCAATGCGGTGGCACCCAACGCATTCGTCGACTACTGCCGTCGCGACAATGCCCAAAGCGGGCGCGGCGCACGCGGTACGCGCACCGTCATCGGTGACGAGCCCGGCAGCTTCGGCGACGACTACGCAGAGTCGGTCATCACTCGTCAATCCGGAGTGGTGGCAGATCCCGAAGCGTGGATCGAGCGTGACCATCACGAGGGAATCATCCGTGAAGTCCGCGAGAACATCTCACCTCTGGCGTGGGAAGGGCTCGTGCTGACCGAAATCAATGGTCTCACTCAGAAACAGGCAGCGAAGTTGCTCGGCGTCGGCCGCGAACACCTAAATCGCGAGATCAACAAGGCGAAAAAGATCGCCAAGGACATGCTCAACGACAACGACTGGAGGGTGGAGTAATGGAATATCTGCAGCAACTCATCACCGAAATGGTCTCTGACCTGCACGGCGACATCGAAGTGGGCGAGGAGTTCACGTTCACCTACCACGACTTGGAATTTTCTGGTCGTGTGTATGAGCGCTTCAACGGGCACTTGGTCGTGGTGTTTTCCGCAGAGGTGTGCACCACCAAGGTCGGGCGCAGCAAGCAGGATCTCATCAACCGGTTGAACGGCCAGCTGCCATTCACGGTGTTCAAGGTGAGTAAGTCCAACAATGGCGAGCACAGCATCACAGCGACACACTCTTTGTCAGTTGCCAGCATCAACGCCGAGCAACTCATGGAGTCGCTTGACAGCATCGCGTTTCAGGTGGGCGAGCAACGCCCGGTGCTGTTGCGCTCCACTGAGTTGTCACCGAAAGTGGAAGAGCTATTGCGCGAAGAATCCAAAAAGCGCACCACCGAGCGACTGCAAGAGCGCATCAGTGATGACATCGTCGACGACATTGACGACATCAACGATGTGGAGAGTGAATCCACCAGTGCTGCTCGGGCACGCGCGCCAAAGGTGCGTTCAAGCGATGCATCAACAGCCGACGTCCTACGCGACCTGCGACGATTAGTGGGGTTGGAGCCGGTCAAGATCGAAGTGGAACGCCTGGTCGCTGCACGCGAGTTCACCAATGCGCGCGTGGCTGCTGGCAAGCCGGCAATTGAACAATCACCCCACTTGGTGTTCACTGGCAACCCGGGTACGGGTAAGACCACCGTGGCTCGATTGGTGGCCGACCTCTACAAGGCGTTGGGAATCCTCAAAAAGGGCCACGTCGTGGAAGCCGACTGCTCCAAGTTGATTGCGGCATACATCGGCCAAACACCAATCAAGACTCAGCGACTCTGTGAAGAGGCACGCGGCGGAGTGTTGTTC
>SYEA01000075.1 GCA_005800965.1 Actinomycetota bacterium
CTTGGCACGCAGGTGCGGCGTTCGCAGTCGGGTTTCGTGCGTGCTTATGCAGTGATCATCTCGCTGGGCACAGTGGTTGTGCTCGCATGGTTCGTATGGCGTGGGTGGCTGGCATGAGCATGATTGTCGCAGCGGCAACCGGCTCATCCACCTTGGCGTTTCCGATTCTCACTGGGCTGGTGCTGACGCCATTGATCGGCGCACTTGCGGTGTTGTTTTTTGGTCGGCTGCGACCTGAGTGGACAAAAATGGCTGCGCTCACATCGAGTGTTGCCACTGGCTCCCTCAGTTTGTGGGTGCTGCAAGCATTCGACTCGACCAACGCTGGCTTTCAATTTGTGTCGCAACATGAGTGGATTGCAGCCTGGGGTATTTCTTGGCATCTTGGCATTGATGGCATCTCGTTGTTTCTCGTGGTGCTCACCGGAATGTTGTTTCCGCTGGTAATCGCCGGGGTTGACCCGCACCATGACGAGCGCCCGTATCTGGCATGGATGCTCATCCTGCAGGCAGGCGTGATGGGTTCGTTCGTAAGCCTCGACCTATTCTTGTTCTTTGTATTTTTCGAAATCGTGCTCGTGCCGATGTATTTCTTGATTGGCGGTTGGGGTTATGGCGATCGCGTGTATGCGGCCACCAAGTTCTTTTTGTTCACCATGGCGGGGTCGGCGTTCATGTTGGTGGGCATTGTGGCAACGGCATTGTTGTCGCGTGACTCGGTTGGCGAAGTCACGTTCGATCTTGTGGTTCTGGCCGAGACTGGTGCACTCTCGGTTGCCGAGGGTCGCTGGCTGTTCGTCGCGTTCGCCGTGGCGTTCGCAGTGAAGGTGCCACTGTTTCCCGTGCACACGTGGTTGCCTGATGCGCACACGCAGGCCCCGACTGGTGGCTCGGTCATCTTGGCTGGCGTGTTGTTGAAAATGGGTACCTATGGCCTATTGCGGTTCGGCGTGTATTTGTTTCCAGAAGCCAGCGTGTGGGCTCGTCCGGCGTTGTACACGTTGGCCGTCGTTGGCATTTTGTACGGGGCGATTGCGGCAACGATGCAAACTGACTTGAAGCGTCTTGTGGCGTATTCGAGCGTGGCGCACTTGGGCTTTATCGTGCTTGGCACGTTTGCACTCACCGACCAAGCCGTCACGGGTGGCGTGATGCAGATGGTCAACCATGGTGTTTCGACAGGTGCATTGTTTTTGCTCGTAGGCATGATCTACGAACGTCGTCATACTCGCCTGATTGCTGAGTTGCGAGGCTTGCAACACGTGGCGCCGATATTTGCAGGCTTTTTTATGATCGTGATGTTGTCGTCAATCGGCTTGCCCGGGTTGAACGGTTTCGTTGGTGAATTCCTGATCTTGATTGGTGCGTTTGACACTGCCCGCTGGTGGGTCATCATCGGCACTGTGGGTGTGGTGTTGGCAGCGTTGTATTTGCTATGGGCCTATCAGCGGGTGTTTCATGGCGAGCCCGATGAGGCGAACCAGGGCTTTGCCGAATTGCGCCTGCGCGAAGGTCTTTTGTTGAGCGTGTTCGTGGCAATCATCGTGTTTACTGGCGTGTACCCCAAGCCGATGTTGTCGCGCATCGAGCCAAGCGTGACTGCACTCATCGAACACGTCGAGTCGCGCACCGATTATCAACGCCCAATACAGGGTGAGGCAAAGGACTAATTCATGGAGCTTGACACCGACTTCACTGCACCCACCATCGAATGGTTCGCACTTTCGCCGTATATCGCGCTAGCTGGCGGCATGTTGATCATGCTGCTGGTGGGCGCGTTGACCCCCCGCTGGCCGCGCGGTTGGTATGGCCTTGCGTCGGCAACCACTGCGGGGGTGGCAGGTGTGCTCGCAGCAGTGCAATTTGGCGAACTCTCCAGTGCCGCACCACGCACGCTGGTGAAAGGTGCGTTGGCACAAGATCGCTTCGGGTTGCTTGCACTTATCACCGTGTGCGTGGCGGTGGTGTTCACGAGCATGACGACGGCAGATGCCGCAGCGCGATCAGCCAACGATGCAGCGCCGCGCACCACCGACTCTCTTGAGCACTATGTGTTGTTGCTCACTGCCGCACTAGGTGCCGCAATCATGGTCACAGCCAACGATCTGGTCGTTTCGTTCTTGGGAATCGAGATTCTGAGCTTGTCGTTGTATGTGCTGGCGGCAAGCGATCGACGGCGAACGGCTAGTCAAGAAGCGGGGCTCAAGTATTTCATTCTGGGCGGGTTCGCCTCGGCATTTTTGTTGTACGGCATCGCACTGGTATACGGCACAACCGGGCAAACCAACATCAGCGATATTGGTGTGGTGTTGGCCGACGAAATCAGTGTGCCGCGCAATGATGCGATGTTGCTCGCGGGTGTGGCGCTGTTGTTGGTGGGCTTTGGCTTCAAGGTTGCGTTGGTGCCGTTTCACTCCTGGACGCCCGACGTGTACCAGGGTGCACCGACACATGTAACAGGGTTTATGGCATCGTTGGGCAAAGTAGCCGCGGTAGTGGCGCTCGTGCGCCTGTTTGTTGTTGCGTTCCCTGCACGGGCTGATGACTGGCGCCCGGCGGTGTTTGGGTTGGCGGTGCTCACGCTGGTCGTGGGTTCGGTCTTGGCAATCGTGCAGACCGATGTGAAGCGCATGTTGGCGTACTCATCGATCGCTCATGCCGGCTTCATGTTGGTGGGCCTTGAAGCCGCAGGCCACATTGGTTCAGACTCAGCAAGTGATGGCGTGTCAGCGGCACTCATTTATGTGGTGTTGTATTCGGTATTAGCGGTTGGTTCATTCGCAGCCGTGTCAATCGTCTCGGGCGCTGCATCGACGACCTCGTTGGATGTGTTCAAAGGTGTCGCCAAAACCAATCCAGTGTTTGCCCTTGGCTTCACGGTGTTGTTGCTGGCGCAGGCCGGGGTGCCGCTGACGAGTGGCTTCGTTGCCAAGTTTGGTGTTATTCGTGCAGCAGTATCCACCGAGAGCTATGTGTTGGCGGTGTTGGCGATGGTCTCGGCAGTGGTTGCGGCCTATTTGTATCTGCGCATCATGGTGAGCATGTGGCTTGCAGAACCGGTGTCTGTCTTGCCGCGCACCGTGACGATTGCGGGTCGCATGACACTCGGTATCGCGGTTGCCATCACGCTGGTGCTTGGTGTGTTGCCCACCTGGTTGCTCAACCTGGGCGACTCACTCACCAGCCTCGCGCGCTAAACGTTTCACGCGCTCTGTTACTTACGGGATAAAGTAGAGATAGATGCCGTCCTTCATCGAAGAAGTAAAAGTTGATGGGGTTATTGCAGCCATCATCGTGCGCAGTGGTTTTAATCCCGATGGGATTCAGTTTGTAACCCCTGATGACTACTCACAGCAACTTGGGTATATGCGCCGTCCCGCTGGTTACGTGATTCAGCCACATATTCATCTGCAAGTTGAACGCAAAGCATCGTTCACCCAGGAAGTGTTGTACGTGCGCAAGGGACGTGTACGAGTTGATTTTTACCGAGACGATGAGTCGTACGTCGAGTCACGCGAGATTGCAATGGGCGATGTGATTTTGCTTTCAACAGGTGGGCACGGTTTCGAAATGATCGAAGAGTCGGAAATGATTGAAGTCAAGCAGGGCCCGTATATGGACGATAAACGCCGGTTTACGCCAAGCCCCAGGTGAACTGCACCGAGATGTCAGTTCGATAGGACTCTTGAAACCCCAGCGACTGGTACAGGTTCTTAGCCGAATCGTTGGTCAGTGTTGTATCAACCGCGATTCCAACACCTCGCAATTTTGCATTGGCTATTGCATGCTCAATGAGTTGTCGCGCGACTCCAAGTCGGCGGAAAGACTCGGCGACATACACCGCGACGATGTAGTCATGAGGGCCTAGTTGTTTGGCAGCGTTCTGCAGTCTGGTCAGATCTTGTGACTGGGCAAAAGCCTTGCGAATCCCCAGCGAACGAAGGGCAACGAGCCACGACCACGGACGGTACGCAACAAGGAAGATTCTTGACTGCGCGCCGGCATGACGCATGACGATGAGCCCACCAGCCAAGTTTTCGCTCGCTGATTTGTCTTTAGCCAGGGCTAGGTGCGCAGCATGCCCTTGGCGCAAGAGATATCGATATAGCCCTACCGTTGTCCTAGCACCACGCTGCGAGGTCAGGGTGCCCGGTAAGCACGTCACATGAAGTGCTGCGGCGCTACTGAGGTGTGGAGAGTCAGCTTCGGCTTGCTGGAAGTCGAAAGACGAACTCACTTGCGATGAACCCTGCGAACACTGAGTGGCAGGATTACGTATGGTGCGCCGCGCTTAATGAGCCCCCAGAGTGTGGTGCCAGTTTTTGAATATCCATGGCGTCGAACTTGACAGACGTACGGCACTTCGACGATGCGGTTACCCCGGCGGTGGGCAATATAGGTGAATCGAACGCAGTAATCACCATATGAACCTCGCAGCCCGATCTTGATGACACTGTCTTTGCTGGCGACAATAAAGCCAGACGCGAGGTCACGACAGCAGCGTCCGAGCAGGAGCCAAAGATAACGGTTGAGCACTCGGCTGAGCAGTACCGCTGAGAGCGAGTCGTTGGAGTTGCGGAGATTGCGTATGACTTGCAAGACGCTGGTTTCGCCTACCGTTTCGACACCTTTAAAACCACCACCTGCGATGAAGCGTGAGCCAACGACAATCGGGTCGATATCGGTAGAGGAGCGATACGCCTCGACGAGATCAACCAGTGACGCTGGGGGCATTGAACCGTCTGCGTCCATCCAGGCGACATGGTCAAAAGATGCAGCACGGACTCCATCAGCTAACGAATCTGGAAGTGAGGCTGGCTGGCCCTTGCGAGACACATAACGTATACGCGAATCTCGGCTGGCGAAATCTGCAAGTAGTAGATCGGTACCGTCAGTGGACGAGTCGTCAACAACGATAATTTCCACCGCCTTGAGCACGGGTGAGAGAGCACTACAAAGTTCTGGAATCAGTTCAGCCAGATTGTCTCGCTCGTTGAGCACCGGCAACACAATCGAAAGATGTGTAAGCGATGACATATCAATCTGCGCTACGGCTGCAACTCGTGAAGGACTGCAATCAGCTGTTGTGCACAGAAACTGACCTCATCATCCGTGATACCGACAAAACTCGGTAAGTAGAGGCCTTGGTTGCCGAGCCGTTCCGCTACGGGTAACGACGGTTGGGCATCTAGAGAATATTTCGACAGCATGGGTTGTTTGTGAAGTGGGTAGAAAAACGGTCGCGTATCGACACCTCGATCTCGGAGCAGTTTGGCCACCTGGCGTGCATTAAGTGGCTCGGCGAGAATGAGTCCAACCACCCAGTACATGTTGCATGAATACGAAGTCTCGGTTGGTTGCATCTGAATCAATGGATGGTCAGCAAGCACGTTGTAATACGCGAGCCCGATTCGGCGTTTCTCTGCGGTCACCTCATTCATGCGCTGTAACTGACTTTTGCCAAGAGCAGCTTGCAGTGCAGACAAGCGGGCATTCCAACCGATTTCTTCGTGCACGAATCGTGGGCCAGGTGCCGGCAAAAATGCCAAGTTCCGCAACCCGCGGAGTCGTTGGGCAAAGTTGGCGTCGTCGGTAACAATCATTCCACCCTCGCCCGTGGTGATGGCCTTGTTCGCGTAGAAACTGAATGTTGATGCCAGCCCGAAAGAGCCGCACAGCTTGCCGTTGTAGGTCACCGTGTGCGATTCGGCAGCATCCTCAATGATCACAATTTGATGCTTGTCACAGAGCGCGACGACTGGGTCCATATCAATGGGGAGACCGTAGATATGTACAGCCAAGAGCGCTCGAGTTCGCGGCGTAATTGCAGCGTGGAGCGTGGCTACTGAAAGATTCCAGGTCAGTGGATCAACATCAATGAACACCGGTGTTGCTTTAGTTCGTAGTACCGCAAAAACGCACGAGGCGATGGTAAAACTCGGGATGATTACCTCGTCGCCAGCCTCAAGATCGAGGGCGTGTAACGCAAGATCCAGAGCCACGCTTCCGTTTGACACAGCGATGCCATGTTCACGGTGCACTGCTGCTGCAAATGCTTTTTCGAATTCGGCGACAATTGGGGCGTCTCCAGAGACGAATCCCTGTCGCAGAATATCGGCTACGGCGTCAACATCGGCGTCGGTAACGCATGGTCGACTTACAGGAATCATCACTGAGCCAAAGCCTAGATGAAAAATGTCAAGCCAAGATGTTGAGACTTTGCGCTAATTGATGCGCTTACGCGATTTCTTTAGTGACACCGTGCAACGAAGCTGTCGAACAGTTTTTGCTGGTCGGTAGTTGTTGCTGCGTCATCTTCGGGGTGCCACTGCACACCAACAATCCATCGGGCATCTTGATGCTCAACGGCTTCGATGGTGTTGTCTGGCGCACGGGCCACGACAGTGAGCCCGGGCGCCACGTCACGTAACGCTTGGTGGTGATACGAGTGACATCGTTGCGGCGAAGTCGTATCCATAGCTAGTGCAAGTTGAGAACCCGCGGTCAATGTGACTGGATGATACGTGTCCCAGTGACTCTCGCGGTCGCTGAGCACATCAC
>SYEA01000076.1 GCA_005800965.1 Actinomycetota bacterium
AGTTCACCATTCCATTCGTTTGTGGAGCCACAAATCTGGGTGAAGCACTGCGCCGTATCTCTGAAGGTGCCGCCCTCATTCGCTCGAAAGGTGAAGCCGGTACGGGAAACATCGTCGAAGCGGTGCGCCACCTGCGTTCGATTCTTGGAGACATTCGCAAGATCACTCAAGCCGACTCGGCTGAATTGTTTGGTTGGGCAAAGCAGCTCGATGCACCGCTACCACTCGTGCAAGAAATCGCCGAAACGGGTCGCTTGCAGGTGCCACTGTTTTGTGCAGGCGGCATTGCCACGCCAGCCGACGCCGCACTTGCCATGCAACTTGGCGCGGAATCGGTGTTCGTTGGTTCGGGCATCTTCAAGAGTGACGACCCAGCACCGCGGGCTCGCGCGATTGTCGAAGCCACCGCCCACTATCGCGACGCAGACATCATCGCCAAGGTCAGCCGCAAACTCGGTGCTCCAATGACCGGCATTGCGATGGACGAAATCAACCAGCGTTACGCCGAACGCGGCTGGTAGGAACCCCACTCGGGGAACCCATGTCGGCGCGCGCCCGCATCGGAGTGCTCGCCCTGCAGGGTGCATTCGCTGCTCACGCATCTGCACTGCAACGGCTTGGCGCAACCACCGTAGAAGTTCGCGTCGCAGCTGATTTGGAGCAGTGCGACGCATTGGTGCTGCCGGGTGGTGAATCGACCACGATGTCGCAACTGTTGGAGACATCACAATTGTTCGACCCGCTGGCAGAACGTATCGCCACAGGTACGCCAGTGTTTGGCACTTGTGCCGGCATGATTCTGCTGTCCAAGGGCATCGCCGATGGGCGCCCCGACCAGCGGTCGTTCGCGGTGCTGGATATCGACGTGCAACGCAACGGCTTTGGTCGACAACGCGACAGTTTTGAAACCGAAATTGATGTACTCGGCCTAGACCGCGCGTTTCACGCGGTGTTCATTCGCGCCCCACGCATCTCGCGCATCGGGAGCCAGATTGAAACACTCGCCACCCACGGCGGCGAGCCTGTGCTCGTACGCTCAAAGACCATTATGGCTGCGTCGTTTCATCCTGAGTTGGCCGATGATGATCGTGTGCATCAGTTGTTTTTGACCATGGTGCAGGGCTGAGTCAACCATGTCTGGTCACTCCAAATGGGCAACGATCAAACGCAAAAAGGCGATCATTGATCAGAAGAAAGGCAAGACCTTCGCCAAGCTGGCGCGTCAAATAGATGTAGCAGCCCGCTCGGGTGGGGGAGACCCAGCAACCAACGCGCCGTTGCGAACGATCATTCAAAAAGCAAAGGCATCGTCGATGACCAACGATGCCATTGAGCGAGCGATCAAACGCGCAACGGGCGAAGCGCAGGGTTCGAACTACGAGGCAATCACCTACGAGGCATACGCACCGGGCGGGGTGGCGCTACTGATCGACATCCTTACTGACAATCGCAATCGCACTGCGTCAGACGTGCGGGCAATTTTTAGCAAAGGTGGGGGCTCAATGGCTGCCCCTGGCGCCGTGGGTTGGCAGTTCAGCCGGCGCGGCGTGATTCTGGTGGATCGCACCGCTCAAGAGGATGACGTCATGAACGCCGTGCTCGAGCACGGGGCCGACGACATGCTCGACGATGGTTCGGTATGGCGCGTAACTTGTGAGGCCACCAAAGTCTGGGAAATCAAGACTGCATTGGAAGCCGCAACTCTGCCGGTGCAGTCTGCTGACAGCACGATGGTGTCGTCGCAAACAGTGGTCGTAACTGACGTGGGTGTGGCAAAAGCGATTCTCAAAATACTGGATGAACTCGAAGAGCACGACGACGTGCAGGATGTGTATTCCAACTTCGATATCTCTGAAGAACTGCTCGAAGCAGCTGCTTCATGATGGGGCAGTCGGCTACGGTGACGGTATGAGCAAATCAGTTGGTGTTGGCGATGCGGCCCCCGATTTCACCCTGCCAGGCACTGGCGGGCGCTCGTACTCGCTTGCCCAACTGCGCGGCGCACCGGTGGTACTGGTGTTTTATCCGGGCGACAACACTCCGGTATGCACCAAACAGCTGTGCTCCTACAACGACGAGCTGACCCAGTTCGCTGGGTTGTCAGCCCAGGTCATCGGCATCTCGGCCCAAGACGTGGCGAGTCACGAAAAGTTTGCAGCCAAACACGGTTTTGGCTTCCCGTTGTTGTCTGATGTCGACAAAGCGGTGCATCAGGCCTATGACGTGTTGGGCCTTATGAACCTGCCGCGGCGCAGCGTCTTTGTGCTCGATGCCCAGGGCGTGATTCGCTATGCCCATCGGGCGGTCGTCGGGGTCACCGATCGGCCGGTGAAAGAATTGGTCGATGCCATCACCGCCATCGGCTAGAATCAAACATATGTTCGCCCCCCAGCAAGGGTCCAACGATGTGTCGCAGTGCAGCCCGTCGGCTGGCTTGGTGCTCGGTATCGACCCAGGGTTGACCCGCTGCGGATACGCCATCGTGCAACCTGGTGCCCATGCCACCGCCCAGCCGTCGCTGCATGCACTCGGTGTGTTGACCACGTCGCCTGACGAAGAATTGCCGTTGCGCTTGGCCCAACTCCAAACCGATCTGCTGGCGTTGTTTGATGAGTTTGCACCAACGGCGGTGGCTGTTGAGCGGGTGTTTTTTCAACACAACACCCGCACTGCAATGAGTGTGGCGCAAGTGAGCGGCGTGGTGTTGGCGTTGGCGGCCTTGCGTGGTTGTCGCGTCGTGCAATACACCCCGACACAAGTAAAGAGTGCAGTCGCCGGGTTTGGCGCAGCAAGCAAAGACGACATCGCGCGCATGGTGCAACTGCGATTCGGGTTGCGCACCCTGCCAACGCCTGTCGACGCAGCCGACGCTGCGGCGCTCGCGCTGTGTCATATCGCTAGCGAACCGTTTGCGCGCAGCGTGGCAGGAGCACGAGCACAATGATCGGTTCATTGCGTGGACGCGTGCTCGAGCGCATGAGCGACTCGACCGTGCTGCTCGAAGTTACCGGCGTCGGTTATGTGGTGAGTGTTACGCCGCGCACACTCGGTGAACTCGAGCCGACAACCGAAGCGTTTTTGCACGTGCACCACCATGTGCGTGACGATGCCGAATCGTTGTTCGGCTTCTTGGATCGCGACGAGCGACGCACGTTTGAAGTGCTCATCGAAACCAATGGCATCGGGCCGTCGTTGGCGATGGCAATCTTGGCCACGCATTCACCGCGGGCGCTGGTCGACATCGTGTTGGCGGGCGACGTGGCCGGGCTCACGACCGTGTCGGGTGTGGGCAAAAAAACGGCCGAGCGATTGCTGTTGGAATTGAAAGACCGCCTGAACCTGCCCACCATCGACGAGCCGCGTGCAGTCGGCGAACGCGGTAGCGGGGGCATGAGCGACGTGCGTGACGCATTGACCGGGTTGGGGTATGACGACACCGAGATTCGTGCCGTTCTGCGCGAACTAACGCTCAGCGACGATGCCGCCACCATGTTGCGTGAAGCGCTGAGTTTGTTGGGGGCACGTCGTGCGTGAAGAATTCGTCGACCCGATTGCTCGAGACGACCACGACCAGCGCACCGACAGCGCATTGCGACCGCGCAAGTTGGCGGATTTCGTGGGTCAGCAAGAACTCAAGAAACATTTGGCAATCGTGCTCGAAGCAGCCCGTCAGCGCAACGAAGCAGCTGATCATTTATTGCTCGCGGGGCCGCCCGGCTTGGGCAAGACCACGATGGCCGGCATCGTGGCAGCCGAAATGGGAGCCAAGTTCCACGTCACTTCGGGCCCCGCCTTAGAGCGCGCTGGGGATCTGGCGGCGATTCTCACCAAGCTTGAGGAGCGCGACGTGCTGTTCATTGATGAGGTGCATCGCTTGTCGCGGGTGGTCGAAGAAATCTTGTATCCAGCCATGGAAGATTTTCAGATTGACATTGTCGTTGGCAAAGGCCCAGCAGCATCATCGATTCGCCTCACGTTGCCGCGCTTCACGTTGATTGGCGCCACCACACGTACGGGCATGATCACCGGGCCTTTGCGTGACCGCTTTGGGTTGGTCACGCGGCTCGAGTATTACGAACCCGACGAACTGCGCCAAATCGTGCAGCGAGCTGCCGGCATTTTGGATGTGGCCATCGATCACGATGCAGCCCACGAAATTGCTTCGCGTTCACGCGGCACGCCCCGCATCGCCAACAGGCTGCTGCGCC
>SYEA01000077.1 GCA_005800965.1 Actinomycetota bacterium
AAAGTGGTCGATGCCTTGCGCCGGGTGCTGGCACGCGACAAGACGCGGACCCAGGTCTTTGATATCTCTGAACTGGGCCTCGTGCAGATGACCCGCAAGCGCATAGGCGAGGGGCTCATTACCTCGTTTGCCGACACCTGTGCGGACTGCCTCGGCCGGGGAGTCGTAATCGACACTGAGCTGCTGGAAGACGAAGCGGCCGTCGAGGCTGGTGCCGATCTGCCCGAGATTGCCCGATAGAGTACGAAACCGTTATGTACGCAGTGATCGCCTCAGGTGGCAAACAAGAAAAAGTAACTAGCGGCCAGACGCTGCGCGTCGAGTTGTTGGAAGGCAAAGCCGGCAGCGAAGTGTCGTTGCGTCCCGTGCTCGTCGTTGACGGAGCCACCGTCTTGTCGACGCCCAACGAGTTGGCCAAAGCCAGCGTGAAGGCCACCATCGTCGGTGAAGACCTCGGCACAAAGATTGATGGCTTCACCTACAAGCGCCGCACCAACCAGCGCCGTCGCTACGGTCACCGTCAGCGTTACACCGTCGTAAAAATCACCAGCATTGCGAAAGGCTGAATCATGTCAAAGACAAAGGGTGGCGGTTCAACTCGGAACGGTCGCGATTCCAATTCTCAACGTCTCGGTGTAAAGGTGTTCGACGGTACGGCAATCTTGGCCGGCACCATCATCATTCGTCAGCGTGGCACCAAAGTGCATCCAGGGAAGAACGTGCGACGAGCCAAAGACGACTCGCTGTTCTCGGTGGTTGCTGGCAGCGTCAAATTCGGTGAGCGCCGCGGGCGCAAAATCGTTGACGTGCTACCCGTTGCGTAGCGCGTCGCGCAGCATTTGATGGAATTTCGCCTGATCGGCGCGTAGCACCACGCGGGTGTTTGCCGGCTTGCGAGTAACGCGCAGCCAATCGACCATGGTTTGGCCGCGGGCGTGGCCCTCACTCAAAATGATTTCCACATATCTTGTTTCTTCTTTGATAACGAGAGAGTCGTCGATAGCCACGCACATCGCAATCGGGTCCGGGAAGTCGAACCCGGCGATCTGGGTGACCTCGAAGCAAAACGCGCGCACCAGACGCTGAATATCGATTGCAAACTCACCGAGCGGCGACAAGGCCCGCAGTTCTGCTGCGAGGTCGTCGGTGATGACCGCATCTTGCCAACTCACATCCCAGCCGACCATCTCGATGTGCAAACCCGATTCGAACACCACATAGGCAGCCTCAGGGTCGGCCCAGACGTTGAACTCAGAGAGTGCGGTGACGTTGCCAGGCAATATGCCAGTGCCAGCCATGCTGACGCAACGCTTCACCCACGATGCAAATAGTGGCTCGCTGCGAACCGCCACGGCGATGTTGGTGAGCGGCCCGAGGGTGATGAGTTCGATCTCACCTGGTGCGTTGCGGAAAGCCTGAATCATCGCACCGATGCCGTCGTGAGAGGTGGGCACGCGACCACTGAGGTCAAGGCCAATGTCGCCCATGCCGTCTTTGCCATGCACCATCTGGGCTGATTCGAGCGGGCGCGACAACGGTTGGGCTGCGCCGGCGTGCACGGGCACTTTGGCACCACATCGCTCGACGGTGATGAGAGCGTTTTGCACCCCCATCTCTAAAGGCACGTTGCCAGCAACCACGGACATGCCAACCACTTCGATGTCGGGGTGCTTGAGGGCGACGATGATGGCCACGACATCGTCGCTGGCAGTATCGGTGTCAATCCAGATGCGACGCTTCACGGCGGCTCACGCTAGACGATGGACAAGGAATGCCTTAGCGAGTTGTTGGTTAGACGTCGATACCCCTCGGCAGTCGCTCGGGGGCATAGTTCAGCAGCGCCACACCTTGGCGACAAGCAAAGCGATCCGTCATGCCACCGACATAGGTGACCGCCTGGTGCAATGCTTCGGGGCTGCCGGTGGTGCCCACCTCGTGGTTGAAGGCAACTTGCATGAGTGCTGGGTGCTGGTGAAAATGTTCGACCAAAGCGCGCAACAAGTCGATAACTGCTTGGGCCTGGTCGCGTGATGCTTGACGCATGTAGATGTTGTCGTAGTTGAATTTGCGAAACGCGGCCAAAGCATCAGCAGTTTCACCCGTCATGCCAATACGCCCAGAGTGGCGGGCTGCTTCGATCATGGCGGTGATGAACGCACGAAGCTGTGCAGAGCGTGTGGTTCCACAGCGCGAGCGCACCTCGTCGGGCAAATGGTCGGCAAAAACCAAACCTGTTGATACTGCATCTTCAAAGTCGTGACACACATAGGCGATGCGATCGGCCCACGACACCACTTCGCCTTCGGGTGTGGCCGGGGCAGGACGCGACCAGGAGTGATTGCGGATGCCGTCGAGCGTTTCGCGACACAAGTTGAGCGACACCAGTGCCACATCGGCACCCCACACGGCGTGGTCGTAGCCGCCTTCAACATATGGCGAGAGCGCATCTTCGCTGGCGTGTCCGCCGGGCCCGTGGCCGCAGTCGTGGCCGAGCGCAATGGCTTCGGTCAATGCCACGTTGAGCCCGAGCGCTCGGGCAACCGACACGGCGATTTGGGCGACTTCGAGAGCGTGGGTGAGTCGCGTGCGCTGGTGGTCTTGCGGAAATACGAACACTTGGGTTTTGCCTGCCAAGCGCCGGAACGAGGATGCATGCAAAATGCGATCACGGTCGCGCTCAAAACAGGTGCGAAATGGATCGGGCTCTTCAGCGATGGCGCGATTGCCAGCGCCGAACGAACGGGTGGCATGTGGTGCCAACATCGACGACTCGTGTGCCTCGCGAGCATCACGCGGTACCAGCTCGATGCGACCGGTACCAGCCCACGAATCGGCGTGTGCAAACCGAATGCCGCCGTCGGTGGTGTGGCCATGCATCGTTGCTGCCCAAGATTCGGCACGTGAGGTCATGGTTTCACGATACGCAATGGGTATGGGCTTGTAGCGTGAAAACCCCGCCACTACGGCGAGATCGGTCAATAGGAGCCAAGCCAACATGAGTGTGTTCGTCGACGAAGCACAATTGAACGTGCGGGGTGGCGACGGTGGTGCTGGCTGTGTGAGCTTCCGTCGCGAAGGTCCTGAGGTGTTCGGCGGCCCCAATGGTGGTGACGGTGGTGATGGTGGGGCTGTTTGGCTGGTGGCCGACCACAACGTTGCGTCGCTGGTGGCATTTCGCGACCACCCGCACCGCCGTGGCGAAGACGGTGTCTCAGGGATGGGCAAAGATTTACACGGTCGACGCGGTCGCCCGCTGGAAGTCAAAGTTCCCGAGGGCACCCTCGTGAAAGATTTCGAAACTGGCGAAGTGCTCGCTGACCTGCGCACCACCGGCATGCGATGGCAAGCGATTCCTGGTGGGCAAGGCGGTCGTGGCAACGCACGATTTTTGACGAACAAGCGCCGTGCACCGTCATTCGCCGAACAAGGTGAACACGGCCCGCAGCGCTGGTTGTTGCTGGAACTGAAACTGATGGCCGATGTTGCGCTCGTCGGGTTTCCCAACGCTGGTAAGAGCACGTTCATCTCGGCGGTGTCAGCGGCCAAGCCGAAGATTGCGAATTATCCGTTCACCACGCTGCAGCCACACCTCGGGGTGGTACGACTCGGAGAAGAAACCGAATTTGTCATCGCCGATATCCCCGGCTTGATCGAAGGTGCAAGCGAGGGCCGCGGGCTAGGCCACCAGTTCTTGCGCCACATCGAGCGAGCTCGAGTGCTGTGTATCTTGGCTGACCTTGTGTCGATGGAAGGCCTTGACCCCGCCACACAAGTGGAGGTGTTGTTGCGCGAGTTGCAGGCGTATCGTCCAGAGTTGCTCGAGCGTCCGCGGATCATCGTGGGCACCAAGCTCGACTCGGTCGATAGCGAAACCAAGGCCAAGTGGGATGCCACCGGTAACCCCATCATGTCGGCAGTGACCGGCGCTGGGGTGCGCGAGGTGTTGGGTGCTTTGGCCGAGTTGGTGCGCGACGCGCGCGCCGAGCCAGAAGTCGACGATACCGAGATCACGATTCGACCTGAACCCGAGGGCACCCGCGTAGAAAAGACGGGGGACAACGAGTTTCGCCTACATGGTCGCTCGGTGGAGCGCGCTGTTGCACTCAGCGATGTGAACTCGCCTGACGCACTCAACTACATCGATGATCGACTCACCGGCTTGGGCGTGCCACGTTTGCTGTCGCGGGCAGGTGCGCAGGACGGCGCGACGATTCACATCAGTGAGTTCAGTTTCGAGTACACAGCCGAGTTGGGCTGAAGTCGGTTGCGCATGAGACTGGTCGCCAAAATCGGCACATCATCGGTCACTGATGCCAGCGGGGCCATCGCTATCGACATGATTACGTCGCTGTGTGCTCAGGTGGCCGAGCTGCGGTCAGCGAGCCACGAGGTGCTCGTGGTGACCAGTGGTGCGGTAGCCGGTGGGGTAGCAGCCCTCGGCTTGACCGAGCGACCCACCGACACGGGCACGCTGCAAGCCTTGGCTGCGGCCGGGCAAAGTCGCCTGATGAGCCACTACAACACCGCACTCGACCAGCACGGTTTGGTGGGTGCCCAGGTGTTGCTTGTGCCGAACGACTTCATCGACCGCGATCAGTATTTGCACGCGCGGCAAACCATGTTGCGCCTGCTGGAGTTGGGTTGCATGCCGATCATCAACGAAAACGATGCGATCGCCAGCGATGAAATTCGGTTTGGTGACAACGACCGAATCGCTGCCTTGGTGGCCCACAGCATCGACGCCGATGTGTTGGTGTTGTTGACCGACACTGACGGGTTGTATACCGCTGACCCAGCCACCAACCCAGCCGCCGTGCTGATTAGCCATGTGGCAGCCGACGACGAATTGATGTCGGTGCGCGCCGGATCATCGGGCACCACGCGCGGCAGCGGAGGCATGGCTTCCAAACTTGCAGCGGCTCGAATTGCTAGTTGG
>SYEA01000078.1 GCA_005800965.1 Actinomycetota bacterium
CAACGGGTTGAATCTTGCGAAGGACTCCGCGCTCGACCATCGTGGTGAGCGTGTCGTACACCGACTGCTTGGAGATCGAACCGAGATCTTGTGTGGCCACCGATGCAATGTGCTCGGCGGTGGCGTGCGGGTTGCTGTGCACGGCGCGCAACACGGCAAGACGCTGCGCGGTTACTGGCAAGCGATGCGTGCGCAGCGTGGCGAGCGGGTCGAACATCACGTGATGACTGTAGCAGAGTTTTGGACTAAGTCCAAATCTTGGAAAACCCCAGTTTGCGGGGCTTGGCGGTGGCGGCGGGACTTGGCGGCGGGGCTAGTCGGTGCCGGGGCGACGCGTGAATTCGGCGTTGAGATCGCCCTTGTAGTTCGACGGCAGCGCGGCGCGCAGTTCGGCTTCGGTGGGCTCACGCGCCACACGCGCCTCAGGCGGCAACAAATTGCTGATCGCCGACATCATGCGCTTGGTGTTTTCGTCAGCCAACGCTGCTGCATCCCCATCGCGACGCAGCGCCACTTCGGGCCCCACCGTCACCGACACCTTCGGCGGGTTCACCACGTTCCACACCAGTGGCACCTGCGAATTGCGTGGCCACACCTTTTCGGTGCCCCAGATGCCCATCGGTATGACTGGCGCACCCGTCAACACTGCCAGGCGGGCTGCACCCCACCGGCCTAGCAACGCCGGGTTGTAAAACGCCCGACCGCGAGGAATCGTGCCCTGCGGCATGATCGCCACCATCTCACCTGCTTCGAGGGCCGCGGTGGCGGCTTCGAGCGGTGCGTCGCTGCCCGTGCCACGATCAACACGGATGCCGCCGAGCGCCGCAGCGAGTTGCCCAACAATCGGTGCATCGAACACTTCTTTTTTGCCGAGGAAGCGCACCGTGCGACTGGTTTTGCCCACGGTCAACGACACAGCAAACACGTCAAAGTAACTGCGATGGTTACCCACCAAAATTGCCGGGCCACTCACCGGAATGTTGTCGGCACCAGTGATAGAAAACTTGGCGAACGGAATCAGTTCGGGTCGTGCAAAAGTGAGCGCCAGTTTTTGCAACTCGGTGCCAATGACCGGCACCTTGGCAACCCCGGGTGACACATCGAAATTGACAATCGGCCAACGACGCGCAGCGGCCAACACCTGCAAACGCGCATCGGGGTTCACCGCATGCGGGTGTCCTACTGCTTCGAGCAACGGCGAGTCGTACACGCTGTCGCTGTATGCCGACGATGTGGCCAAGTCGATGTTGTTGGCGGCACACCACTCGCTGACTGCGGCAAGTTTGCCGCCCGACCACACGAACCGCGCCGAAATTTCACCGGTGTACAACCCGCCAGCATCGACTTCGAACCTTGTGGCAATCACATCGTCGAAACCCAACGACCGAGCAAACTCATCCACGAAGTCATATGGCGACGTGGTGGCCAGCACCACCTTGTGGCCCTCGGCGCGATGACGCTCGATGGCTCGCAGCGCAAACGGCTGCACTATCGCGGTGAGTTCGGGAATCGCAGTGCGCACCGCTTCGCGCACCAAACGCTGCGACTTGCCCTTCATGGCTGATGCACCTTGGCGGGCCAGCAACATCATCGGCAACGTTTCACCGATGGTGTTGAACGCGCGGAACACCAACGATTCGAGCGGTATCGACCCGGGCACCAACCCAGCAGCACGCAACGCAGCCGAAATCACGGGGCCCGTCGCAGTTTTTACCAGCGTGCGATCGAGGTCAATAAAGGCTGCTGACGCCATGGGACAAGACGCTACGCCCAAGCGTCTAGCCTTCGGCTCGTGACAGTGGTGGAAAACGACGTTCATCTCTCGCGCAAAGTGCCGGGGGCAGCCAGTGCCGCCGTGCGACTGCTGGCTGGTGGGCGACGCGTGGTGTGGGCCGAAGCACAAGACACGGTGCACAAAGGTGCCCTGTCGTCAGCGGCCTCGGGAGTGTTGCGCAATGCGGCCATCATGGCGCGCGAAAAGCGTCTACCGCTCGTGCTGGCGATGGCATCGTCGGGTGCCGAAATTCGCGAAGGTGTGTCGGCCTTGCACGGCTGGGGCGAAGCAGCCCACGAAATAACCAAATGTTCGGGTGTGGTGCCCACGATTGCCATCGTCGACGGCCCGGCAGTGTCGGGCCCGGCTCTGCTCATTGGGTTGTGCGACGTGGTGATTATGACCAACGACTCGTTTGCCTTCGTATCGGGGCCGACGATGGTGGCACAGATGACTGGCGTCGAAGTGAGCAACGAAGAACTCGGCGGCACCGACATTCACAGCCGACAAAGCGGTGTGGCCAACTTGGTGGCCAGCGATATGGCCCACGCCGTGGAACTGCTCAACGAAGTGTTGCGCTACCTGCCCAACCACGTAGATGAACTCACCGCCATTGTCGACACCAGTGATGCAGCCACCCGCCAGTGCCCCGAACTCAACACGATCTTGCCGGCGTCACCCACCGGTAGCTACGACGTGCGCAATGTACTTGAATCGATCGTCGACGACGGCGTGCACCTTGAACTGCGCGCCGGCTGGGCCAACAACGTGGTGACCACACTGGCCACCATCGGCGGGCGGGCCGTGGGCATCGTGGCCAACCAGCCGCTGGCGTTGGCGGGCACGCTCGACATTCAGGCATCACAAAAAGCGGCGCGCTTCGTGGCGTTTTGCGACGCATTCAACTTGTCGATTGTGACCCTGGTGGACACGCCTGGTTTTTACCCCGGCAAAGACTTGGAATGGCGTGGCATGATTCGCCACGGCGCTCAACTGGTGTTCGCCTATGGGCGTGCCACCGTGCCGCGCGTGTGCGTGATTTTGCGTAAAAGTTATGGTGGCGCCTACATCGTGATGGACAGCAAGCGCATGGGCAACGACGTGTGCTTGGCCTGGCCCACAGCCGAACTTGCCGTGATGGGTGCCGGGCAGGCAGCAGCCATCTTGCAGCGGCGTGCCACGCCCGAAGAACGCGC
>SYEA01000079.1 GCA_005800965.1 Actinomycetota bacterium
ACGCCACCACCGAAATGATCCCGGTGACTTGGCCCGAATTCGCCAACATCCACCCACATGCGCCAGCCGCTGACACCGCTGGATACCGCCAACTCATTACCGAGCTCGAACAAATGATGTGCGAAGTGACGGGCTACGACGCGGTGAGCCTGCAACCCAATGCCGGCAGCCAGGGAGAGTTTGCCGGCTTGCTGGCGATTCGCGCCTACCACGCCAGCCGTGGTGACACTCAACGCACGATTTGTCTCATTCCTGCCAGTGCGCACGGCACCAACGCAGCCAGCGCAGTAATGGCCGGCATGGATGTGGTCGCGTTGTCGTGCGATGCCCAAGGCAACGTGGATCTTGCCGACCTCACTGCCAAATGTGAAAAAGCCGGCGATCGACTCGCTGCACTCATGATCACTTATCCATCAACTCATGGTGTGTTCGAAGAATCAGTCACTGCAATTTGCGCAACGGTCCACGCTCACGGCGGTCAGGTCTATGTCGACGGCGCCAACCTCAACGCACTCGTTGGTGTCGCCAAGCCCGGGCATTTTGGCGCCGATGTGAGCCACATCAACTTGAATAAGACGTTCTGTATTCCGCACGGCGGAGGCGGGCCCGGCGTTGGCCCAGTCGGCGTGCGCGCCCACCTGGCAGCTTTCTTGCCGGGCAACCCGTTGAGCGGTGAACCCCAAGTGGTCGGGCCGGTGTCTGGTGCACCATTCGGGTCGGCGGGCATTTTGCCCATCTCCTGGGTGTATGTGCGACTCATGGGCCCGGAAGGTTTGCGGCGTGCCACCGAACAAGCAATCGTGAGTGCCAACTATGTGTCGTGGCGCTTGCGCGACCACTTCCCCACGTTGTACACCGGCGCCAACAACTTGATTGCGCACGAATGCATCTTGGATCTGCGTGACATCACCAAACAAACAGGTGTGTCAGTTGATGACGTGGCCAAACGACTGATGGACTACGGGTTCCACGCACCAACGATGAGCTTTCCAGTCGGCGGCACGCTGATGGTCGAACCCACCGAAAGCGAATCGCGCGCCGAGTTGGACCGCTTCTGTGATGCGATGATCGCCATTCGCGGCGAAATCAATCGCGTCGCAGCCGGTGAATGGTCGGTCGAAGATTCACCACTGCGTCACGCACCGCACACTGTGCAAGACGTGGCCGGTGAATGGAAGCGTCCGTACGACCGTTCGTTGGCGTTGTATCCGCTCGCGTCATTGCACGGCCGCGGTTACTTTCCGCCGGTTTCACGCATCGACGCCGCCCACGGCGACCGCAACCTCGTTTGCTCTTGTGAACCACTCGAGGCGCTGGCCAGCACCGAAATCTGATTGCAGCCCAACGGCTACGGTTGAATCGTGTCCACCACCCCTCCAGCACTTGATATTCAGAAACTCATCAGTGATGTTTTGGCGCTACTGCGCAACGTCGACCCCGTCGGTGAAGGCGTCAAACTTGCCGATCAAGGGCGCCGCACGGTCGAAGCGCTGATTGTGGCACTCGAAAACGTTGGTGCCACGATGGACAATCTCAATCAGGCGGCAGCCCGCGTGAATCGCCTGCTTGACGACGTGGAAGACCCCATCCGCCGCATCGCTGGAATGGCCGACCAAGCAGGGTCGCTCATCAACTTTTTGCCGTCGTTGGCCGGCAAGGCCGTAGCCAACCTGACGGCGAAACCCGACACGGCTGCGTCGACTACGTCACCGACTGGTGGGCCTACTTCGCCTGCTGCGTGAACGGCGTTGTCACCACCGTGCCCGACAACTTCGTGTCGCGCACCACAATCTCCACCACCTGTCCCGGCTGAGTTGCAGCGGGTGCAACCAAACCAAGCGCGATTCCCACCCCGAGCACAGGTGAGAAGTTTCCGCTCGTAACGACGCCGACATCGGCCCCATCTACCAAGATTCGCGACCCATCGCGCGGTGGGCGTCGCGATTCGGTGCGAATACCGCACAGCAAGCGACTCACGCCCGCTTCACGCTGTGCCACGAGGGCCGCTTTGCCGCGAAAATCGTGCTTTTCCCAGCCCACCACCCAAGCCAGATTTGCCTCCAAAGTCGTTATCTCGGGTGATAATTCATGCCCGTGCAGCGGCAAGCCCGCTTCAAGTCGCAGGGTGTCACGCGCCCCCAGACCTGCGATGGTCACACCAGCCTGCAGCAATGCAGTCGCTACCTGCTTGGCATGGTGCGCAGGTACGGCAATTTCCAACCCATCTTCTCCGGTGTATCCGGTTCCGGCTACGACACACTCCACCCCCAGCAAGTTGACCGTGGCTACACGAAATCGCTTCACACTCGCGGCCTCTGACGACAATGTGGCAACGCGTTCGCGGGCACGTGGACCCTGCACCGCCAAGATTGCGCGAGTGCTGGTGGTGTCGTCACCACCGATGATGGCGCGCACGCGATCGGTGTTGGATGCGTTCGGCATCACGTCAAATACGTCAGGGCCCAGCCACCACACGATGATGTCGTCGCTCACCCCGCCTTGTTCGTTGCACGAGTGCGTGTACTGCGCGCGACCAGGTGCAATCTTACGAAGATCGTTAGTGAGTTCACGCTGCAAGAGGTCGAAGGCATCCACCCCGGATACTCGCACGGTGCCGAGATGTGACACGTCAAACATCGCCGCATCGGTGCGACACGCCAGGTGCTCGGCAATGGTTCCCGCGGCATAAGACAACGGCATTTCCCACCCGCCGAAGGGAACCATTTTGGCGCCGAGCTCACGGTGCAAGGCGTCAAGTGGCGAACGACGGTTGCCCGTCACGGCGTTACCGCGCGACGCTGCGCAACGGTGCGGCGACAGAACCAGTGGTTGCTGCTGCACGTTGTTCGCTGCGCTTCAGTTCGATGATGCGGGCATCAAGTTCCTGCTTCACATTTGCCAGCGGCAACACGTTCAACACGCCTTGTCCGTTGCGCACTGCGTCAATCAGACGATCGCCATCGCACAGCACCACACTCTTACCGCTAATCACCACGTGCGCCGAGGCAACATCGGTGGTCACATGGCGACGCAAATAATCGAACACTGCTCGCACCGACTCGAGCTTGATGCCGGCGTCGAGCAGATTTTTGATTACTTTCAGCTCGAGCAAATCTCGGTACACGTATTCGCGACGGGTGCCACTGCCTGCTGCATCGGTCGCTGATGGGCGAACCAAGTTGGTACGCGCCCAATAATCAAGTTGGCGATACGTGATGTTGACAATGTCGGCGGCCTGCTTGCCGCTGTACGTACGCAATGAATCGAACTGGTTCACCCGCGCTGCCCCCATAAGAATGGCAACGCTACGGGCAAGACCCCCCGCGCGCCAACTGTGGGGCTAACTACTTTTCGTCGAAGTCCTCAGGATTGATGGTGTCGATGAAATCCCGAAACTCGCCAATGATTTCCTCAGAATCATCCCCGCTCTCCGTGGCGATGACGCCCACTTCGTCTAGCAGGACGCGATGGGCGGCAATCGGGATGTCGGCACGCACCGCCAGAGCAACGGCATCCGAGGGCCGGCACGAAATGGTGTGGGTTTGGCCCTGGTGCAACAACTGAATTTCGGCAAAATACGTGTGTTCGCGCATCTCGGTGATGACGACCCGCCGCAAATGAGCGCCGAGATCTTCAAACACATTGACCAACAAGTCGTGCGTCAACGGCCGAGGTGGAACACGACCTTCCAGCGCGTGTTCGATTGCCATATATTCGGAGGCTCCGATATAGATGCTGAGTAGCCGCCGATCCCCGTCGTTTTCTCGCAACTGCATCATCGGCACATTGGCCGGAGTCTCGATGCGAACTCCGACGAGTTCGAGGTCTACGCAGTCGCCAGCACTCATGGCGCAAGCGTAGCAACGGCCTACCCTTCGGGTCGCAAGCCCTTGGTCACATTGCGCAGTAACGCTGTACGCAACTCTTCACCGAGAGCGATGAGATCATCGAGCAACTTCATCGCTTCATTTGACGAGTCGCCAAGCGCGTTCACCCCGCGTGCCGAGAGCGCCGAACGTACGAGGGGCTCAAACACATCAGCCTCACGCTCGGCTGAAAGCCGCCAGGTCATCAACAAACGCGGGTCAATGCCGAGCGCTGCCAGTCGTCCCGCCAAATGCACGATGTCGCGATCGGTTTCGTCAAAATATGGGTCAACTCCCATCATGCGCGGGCGCACCAACTTCATCTTTTCCAACACCGCCAACATCTCCGTGCTCACACCAGTGGCATCCAACACGTCATTGCGCGAAAGTCGCTCACGACGCTTTGGCACCAGCGGCTTGCGGCTGTTGTCAACACTCGTGCCCGAGCCCGGCGCAACAACGCCCTGGCGATTCGTCGGGTGTCCAGCCGATGGCAAGTGGATTCCGCGCGGCATGCTCGGGTCGGTTACATCTTGTGGCCGCAAGAACCCGTCGCTAGTTTCACCCTCGAGACGGTCGCGAATGACGCGCAACGGCAGGAAGTTGTCTTTTTGCTCACGCAAAATGAACCGCAGACGATCGACTTCTGGTTTGGTGAACTTGCGATATCCCGAAGCAGTTCGCTCGGGGGTGATCAAGCCCTGGCTTTCCAAGAACCGAATCTTGGAGATGGTGACATCCGGAAACTCTTCGGCAAGCAGCGCCAGCACCTCACCGATGGACAAATACTGTTCGGTCACCTGAGCTATCCGAAAAATGCGACTAAGCGAAAACGACCGATTTGAATTTCGTCGCCATGGTTGAGTGCAGCCTCTTCGACCCGCCGGCTGTTTACATAGGTGCCGTTCAGCGAGCCGAGGTCGCGCACCAACCAAGCAGACCCTTGTTGCACGAAAATCGCATGCTGGCGCGACACGGTGAAGTCGTCGAGCACGATGTCATTATCGGGCACTCGCCCAGCGCTGACCTGATGCCCACTCAGGCTGTATCGGGTGCCGATTTCGGCCCCTTGACGCACCACGAGCATTACTTCACCTGGTGCAACTTCACCACCGTAAACGACCGCATTGTCGTCATCACCCGCGGCATCGAGCAGTGGATCAGTTTTCGGCAACACACTCGTGCGCAGGCTCGGCTTGTCCACCACAGCCCCACAAGCAGAGCAAAACGTTGAGGATGGCGGATTGCGATGACCGCACTGGTTGCAAAAAACGTATTCCATTGCTAGCCCGCCAACAGGGCTTCGTAGTCTGACGCGCTCAGCAAGCCTGGCACCTCACCCTCGATGGTGATTTCACAGATCCAGCCGGCACCATAAGGATCAGAGTTCAATAACTCTGGTTGAGTCGCCAGCGCCTCATTGACGGCAGAAACGGTGCCCGAGACAGGGGCGTAAATGTCAGAAACACTTTTGGTGCTCTCTACTTCGGTGAACGACTGATCGGCCACCACTTTCCCGCCCAATGTGGGAACACCGACGAAGACCACGTCACCCAATGCGTCCTGGGCGTAGTCGGTAATGCCGATGCGCGCCACCTTCCCGGTAATGAGCACCCATTCGTGCTGGGCGGTGTATCGAAGTTCAACGGGGACAGCCATGACCTCAACCGTAGCCTCAGGTTGAGACCTGTTTCTAGGTCACGGATGTAGCACGCGCCGTGCGCACACCACGCCACACCAGTGGCACATACAGCACTGCAGTCGCGTAACACAGCACCAAGCCCGGCAAACCGATCGCCCATCCAGCATTGCGGGCACCCAACGCCCACCCTGCTTCGCTGGCGCCAAGCAGCATGAGTGGAAACGCCACCATCAACGCAAAGGTGTAGTTCTTGCCCCATTGGCTGACCGCAAAGCGTTGCATGCCCAGAGCTGTGCCACCCAGCATCATCGCACCCACGAACACCTCCCGCAACACCACCGACCACCCGAACCAGGCCGGCACCGAGCCGTCGAGCACGATGGCACCCACTCCGACAATGAGCAATAAGCGATCGACTGCGGGGTCAAAGACCGCCCCGAATTCGCTGCGTTGATCCAAACGCCGTGCCAACCAGCCATCGATCCAATCGGTGGTGCCCAGCACCCCGAGTAGATACGCAGCCGCCTCGCGATTGTCACGCCAAAACAGCAGCCACAAAAATAACGGCAGACAAAACAAGCGCAACAGGGTGACCAGGTTGGGCCACGTTGCAAGATTGCGACCCATCGGGGCGAAGGCTAGTTCGCAAACGCGCAACGATGAACTATCGTCGGCACCATGGCGTCGTTGTTCACCCGAATCATCGAAGGAGAATTGCCCGGACACTTCGCCCTGCGCGACGACCAGTGCGTGGTATTCATGACCATCAGCCCCATCACCACGGGCCATGCCTTGGTGGTGCCGCGCACACCAATCGATCAGTGGATTGACATGCCAGCAGCACTCAACGGCCATCTTTTTGATGTAGCTCGGCAAGTGGGCTTGGCCCAACGCTTGGTGTTTGGCACCGATCGTGTCGGGCTCCTCATCGCTGGATTCGAAGTAAATCACTGTCATTTGCATTGCGTGCCCGCGAATGCGATTACTGACCTGGATTTTTCTCGCCAAGAGCAAGGTGTGTCAGCCGAACGTTTGGCTGATGCGGCCGCCCGATTGGCGGCCCAACTGCGTGCCGACGGCGTGCCTGGCGCACTGTAGTCAGGCGGCAAAACCAATTAAAAGAGCGTGGTGGTTGTCGGCACAATGAGTTCGGCGCCCTTGTTGCGCACATTGTTCACAGCAGTTGCCACGGTGACTGCAATCAGACGATCGTTGTCGGCAGTCTGCAACACGTGCAGTGGGGCCTCGGGGCCAGCGAGCCATTCGTCGAGTGCATCACCATCAAGAATGCACGGCATGCGATCGTGAATCTCCGCCAGGCGGTCGTTGGGGGCAATCGTGATCAAACTGCAACTGCGCACCTCGGTGTGATTGCGCAGCGGGTCTTGCCAAGTGGTCCAGAGGCCGGCAATAGCGAGCGGTGCAGAATCAGGCGAACGAATGAAATACGGCTGCTTGGGTTGTTTCACCGATGTGTCAACGCCGACCGTACGCCACTCGTAGTACCCATCGACAAGTACTGCACACCGATGGGCAGCCAGGAGCGGGCGAAACGACGGCTTTTCGGTGAGCGATTCGCTCCGCGCATTGATCATGCTCGCGGCACGACTGCGATCTTTCGACCACGACGGCAACAACCCCCAATGGGCGCGACGTAAAACACGTGCCCCATTTGATGGCACATCTGATTGCGCGTCTGCTCGCATCTCTGCTTGGGTATTTTCCGCGCTGGCTGCAACTTTTTGCTCGGCAACAAGCGTGGTCACGTGCGTCGTTGGCGCCACGTTGTAGTTGGCGACAAACTCCGTTGATGCAGCGTCACCGAGGTGGGCGTCAAACAGCAACGCCAACTGCTGCGGGGCGGTGGTGGCTACAAAACGTCCACACATTGTCGGGCTGGGGAGATTTGAACTCCCGACCTCTTGTCCCCCAGACAAGCGCGCTAACCAAGCTGCGCCACAGCCCGAAGCTACGGCTCGGTCAGTCTACAAACGGCGCGATGATTCGCCAGCCGAGATACAGCACCAAGGTGAGCATGAGCAACTTGAAATGCCACGGAGCCTTCTCACCACTCAACCGTTGCAGCTCGCGCAGTGACGGCGCGTCGCTCGTTGCTCGGATGGGCATCTCAATGGTCCGTTCGCATACCGGACAACGGCCCTGCGCTGACACCGCTGACGGTGCAAAATAGCGGGAGCATGGCTCACACCACGGCATCGTTAGCCCTGTTCGGAGCGTGTTCGCACGCGCAATTTGATTGGCGTTGAGCCGAATTCGAACGCTTCGCGAATCGAGCGCTCGAGATACCGCAGGTACGTGTGTGGCAGTTCGCGATTGACGAACAACGTGAACGTCGGAGGATCAGCAGCCCCTTGCAGCGCATACAGCACACGTGCGCCCTGCCCCGCTGGCTGCTGCTGTTGGGCAGCCGCAATCACTCGGTTCACGTCTTTGGTCGGCACGCGGCGGTGATAGTTGGTGATCGCATCGGTAAGCAAGGGCTGCAACCGATGCACATTTTTGCCGGTGAGTGCCGACAGGCGCACGATTGGGGAATCTCCCATGAAGTACAACTTTCGTTGCAGTTCAATCTCGACAACTTCGCGACGGTCGGCGTCCACCAATTCCCACTTGTTGAGCACCAGCACAATCGGACAGCCACTGGCATCCACTCGCTCGGCAAGACGCTGGTCTTGGCTGGTGACACCTTCGGTTGCATCAATCACCAACAGTGCGATGTCGCTTTCGTCAACGGCCCGCAAGGCACGAATAATCGAGTAGTACTCGGTGCCTGGCTCGACCTTGCTGCGGCGACGCATGCCAGCAGTGTCGACGAAGACAATCGGCCCGGCGGTCGTTTCTACCCGCGTGTCGATGGCATCGCGTGTGGTGCCGGCCATGTCATGCACGATGGATCGCTCTTCGCCAACTAGACGATTGAACAACGTGCTCTTGCCCACATTCGGACGCCCGACGATGGCCACTCGTGGTTCTTTGGTCTCTGGGTCGCGCACGTATGCACCGCCCGCTGGTGCTTCATCGGCGACGATTTCCAATTGGTCGACGATTGCATCAAGCAAGTCGCCCGACTTGCGACCGTGAATCGCTGAAACCGGCAGTGCATCACCCAAACCCAGTGACAAAAACTGCCACAGGTCAGATTCTGCAGTTGGGCTATCCACCTTGTTGGCTACGAGCAGGATTGGACGGCTGGTCGTTCGCAGCCACGCCGCAATGGCCTCGTCGTCATCATTGAGCCCAACGGTCGCATCCACCAAAAACAACACCAGGTCGGCCTCGCGGGCGGCGGTTTCCACTTGCCGGCTCACCTTGGAGTCGAGCACGCTGCCACCTGGCATCCATCCGCCGGTATCAACTGCATCAAAATGGCGCCCGCACCACTCCACTTCGCGGGTGTTGCGATCGCGAGTAACACCTGGGTGATCCTCGACGATTGCTGCTTGTTCACCCAAAAAGCGATTGAAGAGCGTGCTCTTGCCGACATTCGGCCGACCAACGATGACGACGCTCTTGCGGGCGTCAGAACTCGTCATCATATTCAGGCTACCGACGGCTGTGCTTATAGATGTGCAGAGCAATGTTGCACCAAGTGCGAACTGTGCGCACTACCGTTGGCAGCACGCATGAATGTCGATCGAGTGCTACTCGCTGCGCCCCGCGGCTTTTGTGCCGGAGTCGAAATGGCGATCAAGGCGCTGGCCTGGATGGTGCGCACGTTTGACGGCCCGGTCTACTGCTACCACGAGATTGTGCACAACCAGATTGTCGTTGACCGCTTCAAAGCCCAAGGTGTGGTGTTCGTTGACGACGTGCTCAGCGTTCCCGTTGGAAGCCCCATCATGTTGTCGGCGCACGGCTCGGCACCAAGCGTGGTGGACGGTGCCAACGAGCGTGGCAGTTACATGGTCGACGCCGTGTGTCCGTTGGTCACCAAGGTGCATCACGAGGTGCGCACGCGTGCGGGCAAGGGTTACCGCATCGTGTATGTCGGGCACGCTGGTCACGAAGAAGCAGTTGGCACTATGGCGGTGGCGCCCGATGCAATTTCACGTGTGGAGAGCCTCGACGAAGTCGCTGCCCTTGATCAGTTCACCGAGCCCGTTGCACTCTTGGCCCAAACGACGCTGTCGCATCGCGAATGGGAAGGAGTTGCCAACGCGGTGAAGTTGCGCTTCCCCGACGTGTGGACTCCGGGTCGCAGCGACCTTTGTTTTGCCACCACCAACCGCCAGGCATCGTTAACCCACATTGCCAAAGACGTCGATGCCATGGTGGTCATTGGTTCGGCGAACTCCAGCAACACCCTGGCTCTCGAACGCTTGGCACGCGAAATTGGCTGCCCACGTGTGGTGCGCATCAACCGAGCCGACGAACTACCCGATGACTTGCGCGGCACCGTTGGGGTTACTGCTGGCGCTTCGGCACCCGAAGAACTCGTCATTGAAGTAATCGAACGCCTGGCCCCCCGCGATGGGTTCACCGAAGTGCGTGCCACACAAGAAGACGAGTACTTTCCGCCACCACGCCACATTCGACAACTCCAGAACGCGATGGAAACCGCCATCACGGTGATGTGTGGGGCCGACATGGCTTCTCACCGCACGTATGACGACCGCTCGATTAGCGCCAGCGCGGTGTTGGCTTCTTTGTCGGCTTAGATGTCTTCTTTGACGTCCACTTAGTTGCGCGGAACTTGGCTCCAAGGTTTATCGCGATCGACACGCACATCACCGGGCAAGCCGAGCACACGTTCCCCGAGGATGTTGCGCATCACTTCGCTGGTTCCACCCTCAATGCTGTTGGCTCGGCTCCGCAGAAACGACTTTTGTAGACCATCTGTCGGGCCCATGGCAGTGCTTGGTCGCACCATGGCGTACTCGCCGTACAACATTGCATCGGCACCCAGCAACTGCATGCAAAACGCATAAACATCTTTGTTGAGATCTGCACTGGCCATCTTGCCGATCGAACCCTCGGGCCCAGGCGCCCCAACCTTGCGCATCTGGCCGGCGCGAATGTTGGTGAGCCGCGCCACTTCAGCGCGAATCCACAAACGCATCAAGTCGTCGCGGGTTGCACTCGACTGACGATCAACAGGCAGCGCTTCCCAAAGTTTCAGTGCTTCGCGAATCGGGCCCGATGCCTTTGGCGGAATCATGCCGCCGATGGCTACTCGTTCGTTCATGAGCGTGGTGAGCGACACCCGCCAACCATCGCCCGGCTTACCGAGTGTTTCGGCAACGGGCACACGGGCATCGGTGAAGAACACCTCGTTGAATTCGGCTTCGCCGGTCATTTGTCGCAGCGGTCGGGTTTCGACTCCAGCGGCTTTCATGTCCACGACCATTGCGGTGAGCCCAGCATGTTTGACTGCCTCGGTGTCGGTGCGCACGACCAACAATCCAAAGCGCGATACGTGAGCCAGAGTGGTCCAGACCTTTTGAGCATTCACTATCCACTCGTCGCCGTCACGCACTGCCTTGCCGCTCAAGCCGGCAAAGTCTGAACCCGAGCCAGGCTCAGAAAACAACTGACACCAGATTTCTTCACCGGTGAAGAGCGGGCGCAGGTAACGCCGTTTTTGTTCGTCGGTTCCCCACTCCACCACGGTCGGGCCGCACATGCCGTATCCGATGGGATTGCGAAAATACGCATTCGGGCCACCGGCGGCAAAGACCCGCTCGTTGACGATGCGCTGGTATTTGGGTGACAGGCCCAACCCGCCATGCCCGACCGGGAAATTCACCCATGCCAGACCACGGTCAAACTGGGCGCCAAGAAAGGCCACCGTGTCCGTTGACGCTGGTGGCAGGTCGGCAATCAGGCCGTCCACGAGATCAATGACGTGTTTTTCATCTGATGAGGCGGGCAGATGATTGCTGGCGAGGGTATCAGTCGGCATAACCCGAGAGTAGCCGCCTCCCCGCCTTCGCACTATCTTCGGAGTCACCATGTTCCCCGGAAAAATTGCCGAGACTGCCCCCGATCGCCCCGTCGTTGTGATGGCCGGCACAGGTGAAACCCTCACCTATCGCCAGCTTGACGAAGGCGCCAACCGCGTCAGCCAGTTGATGGCCAGCCACGGGTTGCAACCTGGTGATCACGTGGCCATCTGCCTCGAGAATCATCCACGGTTCTTTGAAACCGTGTGGGGCTGTCATTACGCCGGATTGGTCTACACCTGTTGCTCGAGCCGCCTCACCACCGACGAACTCGCCTACATCCTCAACGACTGCGGCGCCAAGGTATTCATTACTTCCAAACACAAAGCAGATCAGGCCGAAGCAATCGTTGCCTCGACGCCGAATTTGGTGGCGCGCTACATGCTCGACGGTACGACCACACACTTCGACTCATACGAAGGCGCTGTCGCAGCGCAATCTGACCAGCCGTTGGCACAGCGCTTCGAAGGTACCGACATGCTGTATTCGAGCGGCACCACTGGTCGCCCCAAAGGCGTCGCGTTCGTCTACAAGCCCGAGCCGCTCGGCACCCCGCCCGGGTTGCTCATGCTGGCGCAATTTGTCTTCGGCTTCAATGAGCAAACCGTGTATCTCTCGCCTGCGCCGCTTTACCACGCAGCACCGCTGCGATTCAACATGGCAGTGCACCGTCTCGGTGGTACCACCGTGATCATGGAGCATTTCGATGCCGAGCAATACCTTGCTTGCATCCCGAAATTTTCGGTAACCCATTCCCAAGTGGTGCCAACCATGTTCGTGCGCATGTTGAAACTTCCGGAGGCACAGCGCAACCAACACGATGTTTCGTCGCTCACCACCGTGATTCACGCCGCAGCACCGTGCCCAGTCGAAGTCAAGCGCAAGATGATCGCATGGTGGGGGCCAATCATTCACGAGTACTACGCGGGCACCGAGGGCAACGGCTTCGTCTATTGCAATTCCGAA
>SYEA01000080.1 GCA_005800965.1 Actinomycetota bacterium
AGCAAACTGGAATCGGTAAGGGTGATGCGGTTCGGCTTGGCTTCGCACATGCAACTGGGGAGATTCTCATCATCCTTGACGCAGATCTCTCCGTGCCGCCCGAAGAACTACCCCGTTTCATTCATCTGCTGCGTGAGAATTCGTGTGAGTTTGCCAACGGGTCTCGACTTGTGTATCCAATGGAAAAACAAGCCATGCAATTTTTGAACCTCATTGGGAATCGACTTTTCGGAATCACTTTTTCGTACCTCCTCGGTCAACCCGTGCGTGACACTCTGTGTGGCACCAAGGCACTCTGGGCGGACGACTACCGGCGAATTGCTCATCAACGGTCCCACTTTGGTGACTTTGACCCTTTTGGAGATTTCGACCTGTTGTTCGGCGCCGCACGGCTTCACCTCAAGATTCGTGACGTTCCGGTTCACTACAAAGAACGTGTCTATGGTTCGACCAACATTTCACGATTTCGCCACGGCCTCACTCTTCTTCGTATGACTGCCGTCGCAGCCCGAAAACTTCGCTTCGTCTAATAACCCCTTAGCCTTTGGTTGTGCGTTCCACACCGCAGCCACCCCAAGTGCTGCCAGCCGCCAATGAACTGTGCTGGTGTGGAAGCGGTCGCAAATACAAGCGTTGTCATAAGCCCACAGAAGGGCGTGTCCTGCCAGGCGTGGTGAGCCCCATGCGTAGCGTGCCCGACCACATCGGTCGGCCCCCATATGCCGAAACGGGTCAAGTCAAGCGTCGAGCCGAGCCAGCAGTGAAGTCACCCGACATCATTGCGCGCATGCGCCACGCGGGCGCCACGGCAGCCGAGGTGCTGCGTTTGGCCGGCGAGATGGTCAAACCTGGCATCACCACCGATGACATCGACACTTATGTGCACGACTTGTGCATCGCCCGCGGCGCGTACCCGAGCCCGCTCAACTATCAGAACTATCCCAAGAGCGTGTGCACGAGTGTGAACGAAGTGATCTGCCACGGCATCCCCGATTCGCGCGAGTTACGAGACGGCGACATCGTGAACTTGGATGTGACGTGCTACATCAACGGCGTACATGGCGACACGAATGCAACCTTCACCGTTGGCAACGTGAACGAAGAGGATCGCCATCTCATCAAGGTGACCGAAGAGTGCATGTGGCTAGGTATCGAAACGGTCAAACCCAACGCACCGCTTTCTGATATCGGCCGAGCGATTGAAACCCACGCCAAGAAACACCGAATGGGCATTGTGCGGGCGTTCATCGGCCACGGCATCGGCGAGCAGTTCCATACCGACGTGCAGATTCTGCACTACTACGAACCACGCAACAACATGCTCATGCGCCCTGGTATGACCTTCACCATCGAACCGATGATCACCCTCGGCTCAGACAAGCACCGCATGTGGGATGACGAGTGGACTGCCGTCACCATTGACGGCCAACGCACCGCCCAGTTTGAGCACACCGTGCTCGTCACCGACGACGGTTTTGATGTGCTTACCGCACCAAATGCGGTGTCGTCACAATCACCTTTTGCGCGTTGACCGACCTCCACTAAGGTTCGCCTAGCAAGTCCAACCAACGAAGGAGGCGCCATGCCCTTTGCCCAATTGAACGGCCAGAAGATTCATTACCGCGATAGCGGTGGGCGTGGCCCGGTCGTGGTGCTGTCGCACGGTTTTTTGATGGACTCCACGATGTTCGACTCACAAGTGGCAGCACTCTCCGACAAATTTCGGGTCATCACTTGGGACGAACGCGGTTTTGGTGACACCGAATACGACGGCAAGCCATTTACCTATTGGGATTCAGCCAACGACTGCTTGGCACTCATGACCCACCTTGGTGTGGATACCGCTGTGCTTGGCGGCATGTCGCAGGGTGGCTTTTTATCGCTGCGCGCTGCACTCACCGCGCCCGAACGGGTACGCGCGCTGGTGTTGATCGATACTGCGTCGGACAATGACGGCCCTGAAACACTTGCGGCCTACCGCGGCATGGTCGATGCCTGGGTTACTAATGGGCCATCAGATGACCTGGCCAACATCATCGCCAACATCATCATCGCCGAGCCGACAGAGAACGCAAAGTGGATCGCCAAATGGAAGGCTCGGCCTAAGGAATTGATGGTGCACTCGGCAGGATGTTTGCTCGACCGCGACGACATCACTGCGCGGATCGGCGAAATCGCCTGCCCGGCACTCATCATTCATGGCACCGACGACACTGCCATCAGCGCCGAGCGTGCCGAAGCACTGCGCAAGGGTTTACGCAACGCCGACGACATCGTATGGGTGCAAGGGGCTGCTCATGCATCCAATCTCACCCATCCACAAATTGTGAACCCACCGCTTCGAGCATTTTTAGAACGTGTCGCCTAGCGTTGGTGCTGCGTGATTGACAGGGGTGACATCGCGCGCTTTGAGCGATTTGATCGTCAGGAGTGGGCGGCACTGCGGGCCCAGACACCGCTCACCATCCGCGAAAAAGACCTCGAGGCACTGCGCGGTATTAACGACCAACTTGACCTAGATGAAGTGGCCGCGGTCTATTTGCCGCTCACTCGTTTGCTGAACCTCTATGTGTCGGCCACGCAAAGCCTGCATCGTGTATCCACCACATTTCTGGGCACCATCGCCCCAAAGCTTCCGTACATCATCGGTGTGGCGGGCAGCGTTGCCGTGGGCAAGAGCACGCTGGCTCGCTTGCTGCAGACGTTGCTCTCGCGCTGGCCAGAACATCCCCGTGTGGAGTTAATTACCACCGACGGTTTTCTATATCCCAATGCTGAGCTGGAATCGCGCGGCATTATGGACCGCAAGGGCTTCCCTGAGAGTTACGACACCCGTCAGTTGCTTGATTTTTTGCGTGCCGTAAAAAGTGGTGAACCCGAAGTCACTGCGCCGATTTACAGCCACGTGATTTACGATGTGCTTCCCGACCGCCACGAGATTGTGCATCAACCTGACATCTTGATCTTGGAGGGTCTCAACGTGCTGCAAGTCGACTCGCACGCCAACGAATTCGTGAGTGACTATTTCGACTTTTCGATTTACCTTGACGCCGACGAGTCGTTGATCGAATCCTGGTTCATCGAGCGCTTCCACGCGCTACGACGTACGGTGTTTCAAGACCCACAGAGTTTTTTCAAGCACTTCGCCGATTTGACCGACGAACAAGCCACCGCGTTGGCTGCCCAAATCTGGGAATCCATCAACGGACGCAACTTGCGCGAAAATATTGCCCCCACGAAGGGCCGAGCTTCGCTGGTAATCGAAAAAGGCGCCGACCATCGGGTGACCGATGTATTTCTACGCAAACTCTGACCGCCAAATTAGCGATGCAGAGAATTCAAATAGTTGTACACCGTGATGCGTGATACACCCATTGCGTCTGCCACATCCTCGACGGCTCGACGCAAGATAAATGCACCGCGCTCATCCAGCAAACGGATGGCGCGTTGTTTTTCGGCACGCGAAAGCAGGGCAAGTTTGGCGCCCAGTTCACGCTCTACCGACTCGATCAACCGCTCCATCGCACCGTGGAGGGCCGGCAGTCGCACACCTGCCACCACTTTGCCTTCCCACAGGAGCGGCACGTCGGCTTTGTTCATTTCTGCTGCCGACACCAACGAAGCGCCAAGGGCACTCAACAGTGGCTGCACCGTGTCCAGCAGTGGATGTCGCGGCGTCATGGGGCTTACTGACGCGCCACGCTGACACTCACAAACGTGGCGCCATGCGCATAGGCGGCGCGCATCATGTCGGCTACAACCGCTGGCATGAGGTCGTCACTTACCGTAAAGGTGGAACCAAATGGGCCAAACTCCACGGTGATTCCCTGCTGCTCAACGGCAGCAACGGCTTGGGTTACATGCGGGCCGGGTTGGCCTTCTACGAATGGCTCGATGGTGAATTCAACGACGAGTGCCGACATCTGCCCCCAGCGTAGACGCTGGGCTGCGACCTACGATGAGTCGATGGCGCACAACCAACAAACCTCTGCTGCACGCGAAGTGCACGGCACCGCAAAAGAATTGGCCGCCCACGTGGACGATCTCTATGACGGCGCGGTCGCCCTGCGGCGACGTCTGCACGAATGGCCCGAGGTGGGCAACCATCTCCCTAATACGCGTGATGCAGTGCTCGCTTCACTCGAAGACCTACCGCTTGACATCACGTTGCATCAAACAACAAGTGGGATTGCAGCCCTGCTCACCGGTGGCAAGCCCGGGCCAACAGTGATGTTGCGTGGCGACATGGATGCTCTCCCCATGCCCGAAGATACTGGGCTGGATTTTTCGTCACGCACCGAGAACATCATGCACGCCTGTGGACACGACACACATACCTCGATGCTTGCCACGACGGCACGCTTGCTGGCCGAACGCAAAGACCAATTGCCGGGGCGGGTGCTGTTCATGTTTCAGCCCGGCGAAGAAGGCCACCACGGTGCCAAGTTCATGCTCGAAGAAGGTTTGCTCGACGTGCCACTACTTGCCGACGGCAGTGCCTCGCCGATTGCAGCAGCGTATGCGTTGCACATCACCACGGCGATTCCGGCTGGCTGGGTCACTGCCAAGGCTGGGCCGATCATGGCTTCATCAGACACGTTCGAAATTGTGGTCAACGGCAAAGGTGGTCACGCGTCTGAGCCGTTCCGCACCCACGACCCAGTGCCGGTGGCGTGTGAAATCGTGCAAGCGTTGCAGATGATGGTCACCCGTCGCATCCCAGTTTTCGACCCGACAGTGGTCACCGTCACCCAGATTCATACGGGCACGACATCCAACGTGATTCCTGAAACTGCTTACATCAATGGCACGATTCGAGCCGTAAGTGAAAGCACCCGCACAAAAGTGCACGAGCACTTGCAGCGAGTTGCCGAGGGCATTGCCGCCGCACACGACATGTCGGCTGATGTGAGTGTCAAAATCGGCTATCCGGTCACCGTCAATGACGGGCCAAGTGCCGACTTTGGCATGGAGATTGCCGATGCACTGGTGGGGGCCGAGAAGTCGGTGCGCTTACCCAACCCGGTGATGGGGGCTGAGGATTTTTCGTACGTTTTGAACCAACTACCGGGGGCGATGATCTTCATCGGGGGCACACCCGACGGGGTGAACCCTGCGTCGGCTGCACCGAATCACTCCAATCGAGTGATGTTTGATGAACGAGCAATGAAGACCGGTATTTCGTTGTACGCGTCGCTGGCGTTGCGCACGCTCGGCGTTCGACTCAGTTAGTCGCACCATGACGCGCCCGCTCGACGGCATTCGCGTGCTGGATTTCACCCGC
>SYEA01000081.1 GCA_005800965.1 Actinomycetota bacterium
GCACGCACGAACCCGACCCATCCAGCACACCAACCGAGTGCAAAAATGGTCGCACTGAGGACGGTCGGCGTACTGCTCCACTCGCCCATTGCGCGACCTGACTAGTCGGTAACGAGTTGAATGAGGGCTGCAGTCTCTTGGTCATCCACCAAGCGCAACACCGTGCGCGATTGCAGTTCGTGGACCGCTATTCGCAACGACGCGCCTGGCTCGACTGACCGATGATGTTCAACAGTCGCATGCAATGGGGCACGACGCTCACGGTTGGCGCCGAGATATTCTTCGAGTGATTCCCAGTACACGGCATTATTGAGGTGTCCGACCGCATCGAAATCGCTGAATCGCAGCGGTTGGGTGAACTGGGCGACTGGTGCAGGCCCATCGGCGAGATTGCGCCCGACATGGAGTCGTGCCGAAATTTTGCGGCCAGCAGCGGCTTCACCGATACGAGTGCGAAAATCATCGGTCAAAGCCAGGGGCTTCAGGGTGGTCAAATCGACGCGGACCCACAGCGCTGCGGTCTCGATTGCTGCAGTTGTTGTCGATTCAGAACCCGCATCACTATTCACCACCGTGATGCGTGTGCGTCGCTCAGCCCAATGCGAGCCAACTCCACCGCACCACGTTTCAACGTTGATGTCATCGAGATACTTCGGAAAGTGATCAACCCACATCTCGGTGCGCCGCACCACCCAGCCGTGCGGGTCGTCGTAAGCGCCATCAATCGAGTCGTCCGTGGCGATATCTTGCAAATACCGGGCCACGGCATCGAGTCTCAGACGACCTTTGGGTGTTACGTCACCTAGGCGTACTCGTCGTTGCACGCGATACGTGCGCCCCGCTGTCGGATACGGCGCTGGTGGCGGCACTTGTTGCATATGCGACACGAAACGACGCTACCGAACAACCCCACCATCGGTAGCCTCGCTGACGTGCGCAAGCGAACATCGCTGCTGGTTGTTTCGCTGATCGTTGCACTCGGTGTTGCCGTAATTGGGGGTTGGACACTTTCCAAAGACCCGACCGACAACTACTCACTGAGTCAGTCGGTGGGCAGCATCGCACTGAACAAGCTGTCCGAAGGCACGATGCTCGCCAGCGCAATGGTGCAAGATGTAAATGACAACCTCGTCTCCACCGAATTGTGGCTGGGTGAGCCCCTTGTCATCAACTTTTGGTTTTCCACCTGCGAGCCATGTCGACGCGAGTTTCCGGTTTTGGTGGCAGCCGATGAACAGTTTGACCAGGTTCGGCTCATTGGTGTGAACCTCAACGACAGCAGTGCCGTTGCCGAAAAGTTCATGCAAACCTACGGGGCTACTTTCGACACGTTCTTTGATCGAGATGGAAACTTCACCTCTGCGATGGGGGTAGCCACGGCACCCGTGACGCTGCTTGTCGATGCCGGCGGCGTGGTGCGGCGTCAACTCACGGGTGAGATCACGGCAGCAGTGTTGAACCAAGCGATAACCGACATTTTCCCCGCATGAACCCCTTCATCGAGGGAAACTTTGCCTACTCGCTGCTGCTCGGCATGTTGGCAGCAGTCAACCCGTGCGGGTTTGTATTGCTTCCTACATATCTCATCGCTTATCTGAGTGTCGCTGATGATGCCACGGTCGGTGTGCGACTGCGCCGCTCCATGGTGGTTGGCACCTCAGTGGCATCTGGGTTTCTGGTCGTGTTCGTGGTGGTCGGAATCATCTCCCGCATCTTTACCAACTGGATCGAGGCCAATGCCAAGTATCCGGCGTTGGTCATCGGCATCGCACTCATCCTCATGGGGGTGCGCATGGTGTTTGGCTGGCGACCAAAACTGTGGGTGCCCTCACTGAGCGGTGCGTCGCGTGGCGACAGTTTTATCGGCATGTTTGGCTTCGGCGTCGTTTATGCCATCGCCTCAATTGGTTGCACCATCGGGCTACTCACCACTGCAATCATGGGAGGTTTTTCGCGTGATGGCGTTGTTTCTGGTGTGGTGAGCGTGGCGTTGTACGGCCTCGGAATGGGCGTGTTCGTGGTGGCCCTCACCACCACACTTGCTTTTGCCAAAACAGCGCTTGTTCGTGGGGGGCGTGGCATCATGCAGACGATTGATCGCGTGTCCAGCATGCTCGTGCTGGCGACGGGTGTATATCTCACTTGGTACTGGTACATCGCAATCACGGCACGAACAGGTAGCGACCCGCTTCTTTCCACATTGGGCAGCTGGCAAACTGGCATCGTGTCGCGCATCGCCGATGTTGGTGCCGTACCGTTGCTCGTGATTTTTGTGCTGGTAATCACCATCGCACTAGTCATCATGGTGCAACAACGTAAAGCCTCCGACAACATCAAGCAGTCGTCATGAATCTGCTGCATCTGCTCGCCCAGCCAGGGGTCGAAGAGGTACTCGAGCTTCGTGGCCAGTTCGGCTTTATGGCATTTCATGGTGGCGCACTGGAAGAACGTACCGATCTCATTGCCCGAAGCGCCGCAGAGCGCTCGGGGGCTTCGTACTACGGCGTGCATCAGCCAGCAGGCATGCGTGAGCATGTGCCCTCGCACCGCTTCACCGCCGAACAATCACCCGCCTTGGCGCAATATCTCACCCATGTGGATGTTGTGGTCACCGTGCACGGCTATGGGCGACGTGGGTTGTTCACCACGATGCTGCTCGGCGGCAGCAACCGAGCACTCGCTGCCCATGTTGCACCATGTTTGCGCCGCGCGCTACCGGCTTATCTGGTCGAAGATGACATGGAACGCATCCCTAAGGAGTTGCGGGGCTTGCATCCGAACAACCCAGTGAACTCCACTCGTAGTGGTGGCGTGCAACTCGAGCTGCCACCTCGGGTGCGTGGCACAAGCCCGTTGTGGTGGGATTGGGAAGGCCCGCATCCCACCCCGCACACCCAGGCACTCATTGATGGATTGGTTGATGCCGCCCAGACCTGGTCAATCACAACACCTGTGCCGTCAACCACCAACTGAATTCACGGTGCCAGGCGGGCGATGCCCCACTGCTGACCCACTCGCTCGTAGCGAAATCGGTCGTGCAGTCGACTGGGGCGACCTTGCCAGAACTCCCACACCGAAACGTTGATCAACCAGCCACCCCAAAATGGCGGCCGCGTCACCACACCGTCACCGAATCTGCTGCGTACTTCGGCGAGTCGTTGTTCCAACACGCTGCGATCAGCAATCTCCTCAGATTGCGGTGATGCCCAGGCCCCCAACTGCGATTCACGCGGCCGCGAGGCAAAGTACTCGTCACTTTCCGACTCGCTCAAGCGCACGACTTCGCCCCGCAGACGCACCTGGCGATGCAAATCAAGCCAAGCAAACGTGCCCGACACACACGGCGCAGCCGCGACTTCACGGCTCTTTGCACTGTCATAGTTGGTGAAAAACGTAATGCCGCGTGCGTCAATGCCACGTGCCAACACCACGCGGGCGTTGGGCCAACCGGTATGGTCAACACTTGCCAAAGTGAACGCGTTCGGCTCGGCCACACCGGCCGACAATGCTTCGTTGTACCACTGGTTGAACTGTTGAGTGGGATCTGCTGCAAGATCGGCGCGTTCGAGACCGGCAGTCTCGTATTGCACTCGGCGATCCCGCAGGCTCATGGTGAATGAGTTGCTGATGTGGGTGCAACAGGAATCACAGTCGCACCCCGCATGTACGGGTGCAGCACTGCCGGAATCGTTACCGAACCGTCAGCATTGCGGAAGTTTTCCAAAATCGCTGCCCACACTCGCGGCACTGCCAATGCCGAAGCATTCAGCGTGTGCGCAAAGTCGGTACCCTTCTTGCCTTCCCGGCGAAATCGAATCTCGCCACGTCGCGCTTGATAGTCACTGAACCAACTAATGGAACTCACTTCCAGCCATTGATCACAGCCTGGGGCATACACCTCGACGTCGTAACTGCGATAGTGACTTTGACCCAAGTCCCCTGAGCA
>SYEA01000082.1 GCA_005800965.1 Actinomycetota bacterium
CAGTCGTCCCTCTTTGTCTTCGAGGGTGAGCACAAGCGCTTCGATTTTTTCACCGAGCGACACGACGGTGTGTGGGTCGATATCTTGGCGAATAGCCAGCTCGCGACCAAGGATGACGCCTTCAGTCTTGTAACCAATTTCCAGGAGCACTTCTTCACGGGTGATGCGGACCACGGTGCCGGTGACGAGTTTGCCTTCTTTGATTTCAACGAACGTGCTGTTGAGTTCGTCAGCGAACGATGCGTCTCGTTCGGTGATCTTGCGCGGGATGTACTTGCCACTTTGGTCGAAGGTGCCCATTGAAGTGGTGGGGCTAAGGGTCGTATCGGTCATGGTTGCTTTCGGTGGATGGAAGAGTAGGGATGGGACATTGCTCCGTCAAAATGACGGACGGGTCAGGCTACCTTCGCCGCTGCCCAAGTGGTACCCCAGGCGGAATTGACGAGGAGCGGAACATCAAGTTGCGCCGCGTCGTGCATGGCCCGCAAGACCAAGTCCCCGACTTGTTCGCGCTCGTGGTTCGGCACTTCGACGATTACTTCGTCGTGCACCTGCAACACGATTCGACTCGCCAGACCACGCTGTTCGAGCTGCTGGTCGATGGCCACTAACGCCATTTTGAAGATGTCGGCAGCCAAGCCCTGGATGCCGGCGTTCATCGCCATGCGGGTGGCGGCTGCCTGCACCTGCCGGATTGCACTATGGATGCCCTCGATGTTTCGGCGTCGGCCAAACAGCGTGGTGGTGTAGCCATCACGCATGGCAGTTGCAACGGCATCATCCATGTAGTGCTTCACCCGCGGAAAAGCCGCGAAGTACGCGTCGAGAATGGTTTTGGCCTCGCCAACATCGATCGACAAGCGTTGGCTCAAGCCGTAGGCCTCCATCCCGTAAGCCAACCCGTATGACACCATCTTGGCTTTGCTGCGCTGCTCGCCCGTAACTTGATCAAGTTCGACTCCGAAAACTTGGGCAGCCGTCGCTCGATGACTATCGATACCAGCGTTGAACGCCTGCAACAAGCCGGGGTCTTTGGCCAAGTGGGCAATGCACCGCAGTTCAATCTGGTTGTAGTCAGCCACCAAAAATTCACAACCAGGCGATGCAACAAAGACCTCGCGAAATACACGACCCGATTCGTTGCGCACGGGAATGTTGTGCAAGTTCGGTTGATCACTCGAGAGTCGACCCGTTCGGGCCACGGTCTGATTGAAGCTGGCGTGAATACGCCCGTCGGCGGCGATGGTGGTCAATAAACCTTGCGCGTAAGTGGAGCGAAGTTTCTCTACCTCGCGATATTCAAGCAGTGCGTCGATGAACTCGGGCCACTCGTCGCGCACTTTTTCCAACGTGGCGGCATCGGTGCTCATCTTTTTGGTCTTCGTTTTTTTGCCCCCAGTCACACGACGCTCTTCAAACAAAATCACGGCCAGCTGCTTGGTGGAGTTCACGTTGAATTCTTTGCCAGCCAAACGGTGCAAGGTGCTCACCAACTTCGTACTGCGCTGCTGCAGGTCTGCTTCTATTGCGGTGAGATGCGCGGCATTAACTGCGATGCCGACATGTTCCATTTTTGCGAGCACACGCACCAATGGCAGCTCGGTGTGCGCATACAAATCCCCCAGCTGCACCGAAACCAGATGCTGCTCCAGGGGTTGGCGCGCCAAAAAAGCCACAGCGGCTTCGAGAGCGCAATCACGCTGCACAGCATCGTCGTCTACAAAATTCAATTGCCCACTGGCAACCCCTGACGTGGCTTCCAACGAACGCCCCACCCACCGCTCGGCAACGGTGCCGATGTCGTATGAACCCGAACCTGAGTCGGCGAGATATGCAGCAATTGCCGAGTCGTATCGCAGATTTTTTACATCTACCCCACTGGCCAATAACCCGCGCATGATGTTGCGCGCGTCGTGCATCACCACATTGCCCGAGTTCGCGAGGGCCTCGCGCAATTGAACATCTGCAAGGTCGTGCGCCGAGAGCACGCCGCAAGCCACGCCATCGGCGGTGAAGAACGCATGGGTAATCGCACTGCGGCCGGGCTCGCCTGCCCAAGTGACTGCCACCCCAATTGGTGCAGGTTGCGACAAAAGAGCGACGGCTTGCATCGCACTCATAGGCGCAAGAGTGACGGAGACGGCTTCGGCTGTGTCTACTTCTGTGGCGGTGCCTGCGGCGGTATTTGCTACGGCGGTGTCTATTGCAGGTGCGGCGGGATTTGCTGCAGCTGCGCTACCGAACTTGGCGAAGATTGGCTTCCAGCGCGCCAACATGGTGGAAAACTCGAGCCGGGCAAACAACGCTTGCAGCGCTGTCGCGTTTGGCTGTGGCACCCAGGCCGACTGCTGCAGGTCAACGGGCACGTCACGCCGCAAGAGCATCAGGCCCGCATTGCGTATCACTCGATCACGGGCTTCGTGCAAGGAAGCCCGCAGTTTTGGCGTCTGGTCGTCGGCTGCATCAAACACCGCCTGCAGAGTGCCGTACTGATTTATCAACTTCGCCGCCGTCTTTTCACCAACGCCGGGAACTCCGTGCAGATTGTCGCTCGGGTCACCGCGAAGCGCGGCATAGTCGGGATACTGAGCAGGTGTCACGCCAGTTCGTTCTTTGATTCCGGCTTCGTCATAGAGCGCATAGTCAGAAACGCCCCGCTTGTTGTACAGCACGCGCACATTGGGGTCAGACACCAGTTGATACGCGTCGCGGTCTCCAGTGACGATGATCAACTCGTCTTGATGACCTACTGCCGCGGCAATCGTGGCGATGATGTCATCACCTTCGAACCCAGCAATATCCAAGGTGGCGACTCCGGCAGCCGGCAGCAACTGAGTGCGCACCACATCCAGCTGGGCATACAACGAATCGGGTTGTTTTTCCCGTTGCGCCTTGTACTCAGGTGCGGCTTCGTGACGGAACGTTTTCTCTTTGCGGTCGAACACCACGACCACGGCATCAGGGTTATGGTCTTTTACCAAGGTGAGAAACATCGAACAAAATCCGAACACGGCATTGGTGACTTCACCCTTAGCGGTGGCCATCGTGTCGGGTAGTGCAAAAAAAGCGCGGTATACAAGCGAATTGCCATCCAACGCCATCACTTTCATGCAGGTGGAACGATCTCGCCCTTCAGCACCGACTCGGCCACACTGCGCATGGTTGAACGGCTCGCCATGGCAGTTTGTTGAATGAACGAAAATGCAGCAGCCTCTTTCATGCCGTGCTGGTCAACCAACAATCCTTTGGCACGGTCGAGCACCTTGCGCGCCTCGAGACGCTCCTGTAACTCACCAACTTCGGCGACCAACGCTTTGGTTTCGGCGTAACGGGAGGTTGCCAATTCGATGGCTGGCACCAAATCGGTCTTTTGAAACGGCTTCACCAAATATGCCATTGCCCCGGCGTCGCGAGCCTGCTCCACTATCTCTCGTTGACTGAACGCAGTCAACATCAAGATCGCACAGATGCCCTCGGCAGTAATCTGGCGTGCCGCCTCGATGCCGTCGAGACCAGGCATTTTTACATCAAGGATCACCACGTCGGGCTTGAGTTCACGAACGAGCGTTACCGCGAGATCACCGCGACCGGCTTCACCGACCACCACATAACCCTCTTCTTCAAGCAGCTCGCGCAAATCCAGTCGAATGATCGCTTCGTCTTCGGCGATCACGATGGAGGTCACGGCACGACTCTACGACTCGTATTGCTGGCTGGAATCGCCGGGTTCGGTGTCCTGCGTGGAGTGCAGCCGGTCAAGCAGCGAATCAATCTCCCTCTCGTGGTCAGCGATCGTCGCTTCGAGATGTGCAAGATGGGTGGAGATAGCCACGAAATGCCGCTGGGTGTCACGATGTTCGAACTCTGCGCTCGGTGTCTCGGCCACGATTGCCCGGAGGGCCGAGTCGGCCGCGTCGTCACGCATGATGTCGTGCTGCTCACGGGTGATGCGCAAATCGTCGCGCAGCTCCTGCAGGGTGGCTGTGCACCGAGCCAAGCGGTGGCGCACCAAGCGCTGCTC
>SYEA01000083.1 GCA_005800965.1 Actinomycetota bacterium
GGATTCGCGAGCAGCAATCGCTGCCAGATTTTCTTCGAGCACTGCCACCGCCGACAGCGACCCGTTGGCAACTGCAGCCGCAATATCAACGACAGTTCGACCTGCGCTGTGTGCACGGTCTACGCGGTCTGTACCTTGCGTCGGGCTCATTCTTCGAACCCAACGATTGGCGGCACTCGAAAGCGGCCATCTTGGGCCGCGGGTGCCGAACCGAGCACTTCATCGCGATTCAGCGACGGTGCAACAACGTCGTCGCGCAACACATTGCTCAGTGGAATCGGCTGCGTCAACGGCTCGACATTCGACAAGTCGAGTGCATCTACGTCACGAAAATGTTCGAGCATGCCGGCCAACTGCTGCGTCATGCGCTCGACTTCGGCGTCATTCAAATCAAGTCGTGCCAAACGTGCAACTTTTTGCACCGTCTCACGAGAAATTGGCTCAGGCACGAGAAATAATGCTACGAGCGCAGATGCACGAGCATGCCCGATTCGGGCCACATACTCGGGGGCTGCAGGCCGATGACCGCTAGGTCACGCCCTGAGCAAACGACGGGGGCGGTCATCCATTCGGGCAGTGAACGGCCAATGCCGACGTGTTGCCCGAGCGGAAGATGCGTCACGGTGTACTTGCGTTCGGGGTCAAGGCCGGGAATACGCCAGCGCGGCACCACGAGCGATGGCGCCGTAGCCATCTGGATGTAGGCCACGAGTGCTTCGCTGCGATCAGCTGCATACACACCGTGCGCCAACGCGGTGTCATCGTCGAGATCGAAGCGAACTGCATCGCCTGCATGCAGCAAAGCCCGATGCAGTTTGTGCAGCGCAATCGCTTCGCCAAGTACTCGTTGTTCGTGGTCGCTGAGTCGGCGTGGGTCACATTCCACGCCCATCCAGCCAAACAATGCGGTGATCGTGCGCAGCTCAATACTGTGCGAACGCCCAGTGGTGTGCGACCGACGAGCACCAACATGCATACCCAACATCTCGTTGGGCACCCACATACCCACCCCGCGCTGGATGCGCTGGCGCTCGAGCGGGTCGATGCAATCGCTAGTCCACACACGGTGCATGCGTTGCAGTACACCGTGGTCGATTCGCCCACCACCCGATGCGCACGACTCAAACTCCACGTGTGGGTGGGATGCGCGCAACTCATCGACGAGTCGGTAGAACGCGATCGTTTGGCGATGCGCACCTGCAGCACCATCGGCAGATTGGGCGTGAATGAGTGGTCGGTTCATGTCCCACTTCACGAATGCAATGCGATGATTGCGCAACAGCGCATCGAGTTGACCAAGCACATGCCCGTATGCCGCATCATTGGTCAGATCAAGCACCAACTGGTGGCGCGCCAGTACCGGCTCATAATCGGGCGCATGCAACACCCAGTCGGGGTGTGCCCGCAGCACATCACTATCTAGATTCACCATTTCGGGTTCCACCCAAATACCGAAGTCCATACCCAAGGAATTCACGTGTGCGATGAGTGGGGCGAGCCCATTGGGATACACCTCGCTCGACACCACCCAATCGCCCAACCCGGCACGATCATGGCGTCGCGCCCCGAACCACCCGTCGTCCAACACGAAACGTTCGACACCTATCGCGGCAGCAGCATCGGCAAGGGCGCACAACTTTTCGGTGTCGTGATCAAAGTAAGTGGCTTCCCACGTGTTGAGCAACACCTTGCGCGGCTTTGGTGCACTTGCGCAGTGGCTGCGTGCGCTGCGGTGCATCACCCAACTGGCAGGTGTCAAACCGTCGGCACTGTATGCACCAACCACTACCGGCGAGGCATACGAAGTGCCTGGGTCAAGACACACCTCACCAGGCAGCAACAACTCCCCAAGTTGTGCATACCTGCGACCATCAGGCAACACTTCGGCAAGCAACGCATGATTACCGCTCCACTCGAGATGACAACCCCACACCTCGCCCGACCACTCACGGGCATCGGTGCCACACCACCACAGCATTGGTGGATACTCGTGAGAAGTGCGACCCGTGCGATTCTCTGTCGTCCGTGCGCCGTGGTGCATCGCGTGTCGGTGAGTGGTGGATTCGCGGGCCCAACGTCCCGAATACGTGATGAGATCCTGTGCCTGTGCCGGCACCGGCAACGACACGGTGAGAGCGTCCAACAAATAGCGCGAGTCACCCTCGTTGGTGACAACTGCGCTCACCCGCAACGCTCCCGAGTTGGTGAGTTCGATTCGTGTGTCAAGTCGCAGACGTGCCACCTCGTCGCGCGACGACGTATCTATTGAGTGACTCGTCATTTGTGCTGAGCACGTTGTAAACCGCGGCGCCCAATCGCGACCACCAGGGCGATGCCCGGCCAACCCCGGGCGGGCCAATGAGCCGAGCGAATGCTGGGGCACGATTTGCAACGCGGGCACCACATCCAACGAGCCGTGCGTGGTCGGACGGTTGGTGAGTGCTGCGAAGGTGTCGGTGTCGGCCGCGCCAAGTGCGGCACCCCAATGGATTATCGCCGGCACTCCGCCCGACACATCAACGACGACACATACATCGTCATGCTCTAAGCGCACCATGCGAGTCATCCCTGCACCGAGCCTACGTTTTGTTGATACAGCACCTGGCCGGACACCGAGTAAGTTTTGGCTTGATGCCCGACCAACCTGCAGCCAGCGACATGGGCGATGTGCGAGTGGATCCGTGGCTTGACACGGTGGTGCACGTGGTGGCAGCTCGGCAACAACGGCCGAATCTGCCAGCCACGAGTTGCCCGTTTTGTGTTGGCGGTATCGAGGCATCAGAGCCGTACACGGTCAAGTCGATACCCAACCGGTGGCCGCCGATGCCCGATGATCGATGTGAAGTCGTGCTGTACACATCCGCCCACGACGAACGACTCAGCACGCTTGCGCCGCACCAGCTGGCAGAACTTATCGAGCTCTGGGCACAACGCACCAATGCACTCGGTGCCCGCGACGACGTTGACTACGTGCTCATTTTTGAAAACTCTGGTCGCGAGGTGGGTGCGACCATCGATCACCCCCACGGGCAGATCTACGCATTCGACCACGTGCCTGATCGCCCACGCCGCCGGCTGGCTGCTGGTTGGAAACCGGATACCACGAGTGACCGACTCGTCGTCGCACAAAACGGATGGGTCGCCACTGTGCCGAGTGCATCGCCATACCCAGTAGCAGTCGAAATTGCACCCACTGAGCGACTCACCAGTTTGGTCTCGCTCAATGCCGACCAACGACGAAACTTCGGCAGCATTCTGCAAAACGTTCTGCAGCGAATTGAACGACTATATGGTCAACCAGCGCCCACCATGATGTGGTTCAACCAACAACCGACAATCAACCAGCACCGCATCAACGAAATTCCTGGATCGCGTGACGCGTGGTTCAACGTCGAAGTTGTCTCGCCATGGCGGGCTGCGAATGTGATGCGTTACATCGCTGCTGCCGAAGTGGCAACCAACGAGTTCTTTACTCCGATTGTTCCGGAGGAGTTGGCTGAGCGTCTGCGACTGATTGCGTAACGGCTTTCTTGCGCCCCATCACGATCAACAGAATGACCGAAGTGGTAAACACCGCCAACGACGTCCACTGATTGAGTCGCAAACCGCCTCCCGACTTTGCCGGGTCGATGCGCAAACCCTCGACAAAGAAACGCAACAAGGTGTACCCCGCCGTGTAGCAAAGAAACAGCATGCCTGGGCGCAGGTTGCGACGGCGCTCGATCTGCAACAGCAACACCACCAGCACCAAGTTGCCGAGTGACTCATACAAAAAAGTTGGGTGAAACAGCGTGCCAAGTTCGTAACCATCGGGAATATGTTTGGCATCAATCTCTAGACCCCAAGGCAAGGTTGTGGGGCGGCCAAAGAGTTCTTGATTAAACCAGTTGCCCCATCGGCCGATTGCTTGGGCAAGTGGCAATGCCGGTGCAACTGCCGTGAGTGTGTTGGCCACATCAAGACCCCGACGTTTGGCAACCCACAAACCAGCCAGCACACCGACTACGACGCCGCCCCAGATGCCGAGACCGCCTTGCCAAATCTTGAACGCATCGACCGGACGTCCATCGAATCGCTCCCAGTCAGTGATCACGTGATACAACCGCGCCCCAACTACACCTGCGGGAACTGCCGTCATCGCAATAGCGCTCGCATCATCTTTGGTGCCCCAGCCGCGTTGCTCGAGTCGACGCCCCAATAACCAGGTGCCAGCAATTGCACCCAGAGCGATGATGAACCCGTAGGCACTGAGATTGAGCGGCCCAACTTCGAGCACGCCAGTTGATGGGCTCGGGAGCGAGGTGAGCCACTGCATCGTTCTCACGCTAGTTTCACGATGCGTGTCCGGTCGTTCGCTGAGATTTGAATGGTCAGCGCTCACCGGAGTTACTGCGATAGTTGCCCTCTTGCCCGCCTGGTTGGTGACCGCCAGCGTGGTGTGGTTGCCATTCGGCTGGTGGGGCAAGGTGAACTACTGGCAGTTCGTTGGTTCGCTCTTTTTGTTGTTCATTTTGTTGTTTTCTCGACCCGTACAGCGGTTCGTGCTCATGCGACTGCTCGGGGCACGCAACCCCACTGGTCGCGAACAAGCGATCCTTGCAGAATCGTGGCAGCCGATCGTGCAGCGCAACGACCTACAACGTCGTCAGTTCGTGCTGGCTGTGGTGGATACCGAGTCGTTGAATGCGTTTGCCTGCGGCGGACATCTCGTGGTTGTTTCATCGCAGGCCATCGAACAGCTCGATAGCAAACAACTCTCTGGAGTGCTCGCCCATGAACTCAGCCATCACCTGGGCCTACATACCGTTGCTCTCACCATCACGCAGTGGATGATCTTGCCGATCACCGTATTGTCCCGTGTTGGCATGCGTCTGCGAGCCGTGGCCGAAAATGCAACGATCGCCTTTGCCCAGCGAATACCTCTTTTACATGCCCTCGGTTTGTTTGTTGCTGCATTTCTGCATGTGGCTTCCTGGTTGCTCATGCTGAATGTGTCGCTCGCGACGCTGCTGGGCAATGCTGCAAGTCGAGCCACCGAGTTTCACGCTGACCGACGGGCAGCCCAGTTGGGTTTTGGCAACCATCTACTGGCGGCCATGCGCAACTGGGATGCCGGTGCTCACCGCACCGAACGCGGCAACGTTTGGCAACGCATTTTTGAGTCACACCCACCGATGCGACTGCGCATCAACAAGTTGGCGTTGTACCTGCGTCAATACGGTCGGGCGTAATGCATTATTTACTGGCACTGTTCGGTGGTGTGCTCGTGGCGCTTGGGCTACCGCCATTGTCGTTATGGCCGCTCGTGTTTGCTGGGTTGGCGTGCTACATCGTGGCTAGCGAACGTGCACCGTCACGCCCACGTGTGCAGTTCGTGTTGGGCCTACTTTTTGCTTGGAGTTGGTTGGCTCCGGCCATGGGATGGATGTGGCAACTCGTGCCCGGCGGCTTCGTTGTGGCGCCATTGTTGTTTGCCGTCCTGCACGGTGTTGCTGGCGTCGTCGCCAGTGCCATCAACCAACGCGCGTCGTCACGACACATCCAGAAGGCCCCATCACACACGTCGAACTTCGCAACTCGCGCAGCTGCCCACGTGTTGGTGGAGTGCTTGCGCTTCGTCACACCATTCGGTGGTGTGCCGCTGGCTGGCTTGGCTCTCAGCGTGGCAGATACCCGACTCGCCCAACTCGTGCGATTGGTTGGGCCGTTGGGTTTGGCGTTGTGGATCTTTCTCTTCGCCGGGGTCTGGGCAGAACTATGGATGCGCCGCCGGGAAACTGGTTGGCGATCACGACGCCCCGTGCTGATGGTGCTTACTGCATTGGTGGTGTTGCAAGGTGTCGCTCAGCTCGCCCCGCGCGGTCGCGATACTGGTGAAACGTTGCGAATTGCAGTGGTACAAGGTGGCGGGCCGCAAGGCGTGCTCGCTGTAGACAGCAACCCCCGCGATGTCATCGACCGTCATCTTGCTGCAACAGCATTGCTCAATCCAAGTGACCGGCTGGATTTGGTGGTGTGGCCCGAGAACGCAATCGACGTGCGTGACTTCACCACGAGCAAAGTGCGTGATGAAATTGTTGCCGAGGTGCAGCGCATCGACGCACCATTCGCCGTCGGTGTTACCGAAGACGCAGGTATGGCATTCACCAATGCCCAGATACTCATTGATCGTGATGGCGTCGAGCAAGGCCGCTACGACAAAGTGCGGCGTGTGCCCTACGGCGAATACATTCCGCTGCGTGGATTACTTGCTGGCCTTGGCGCACCCGTTGATCGCATCCCGCGTGATGCTGTGGCTGGCACCGCACCCGCTGTGCTGATGGTGCCCCACGGCAACTCGAGTGTTTCACTTGCCGTCGCTATTTCATGGGAGATCTTCTTTTCGGGTCGAGTCAACGACGGCGTGTCGGCAGGTGGTCAAGTGGTTTTGAACCCCACTAATGGCTCGAGTTACACGGGGGAGATATTGCAGCAACAACAAGTCGCGACCTCGCAGTTGCGAGCACTCGAGTCGGGGCGATTCGTGGTGCAAGCAGCCACCACCGGATACAGCCTGATCGTCGACGCTGACGGCCGAGTGTTGCAACGCATCCCCATCGGCCAACAAGCAGCCATCTTTGCTGACGTGCCAATGCGAACTGGGCAGACTCTGTATTCACGATTTGGATATTCACAGTTTGGTGATCTCCCACTGGTCTTCGTGCTCACTGCATTCGTCGCTGGTATGGCCTGGCGATCACGCAAAACCGGGCTGCACGCAAGCCATCCCCAACACCAGGTGGGTTCTGCTGAGTAACGAACTTCGTCTTGGCAGCAGCACCTTCGGGTGTTCGGTCGATGCATTGCGAGGTGCGCGCTTGTCATCACTACGCGTCCACTCCCGCGAACGACTCGTCACTTACCGCGCCAATCTGCAGGCCACGGCGTGGGGTACGTATCCGATGGTGCCATTCGCCGGTCGTGTGCGCGATGGCAGGTTCACCCACGATGGGGTCACCCATCAGTTGCCACTCAATGCCGATGCGCACGCAATACATGGCACCGTTTTCGATGTTGCTTGGTCGACGGTTGATTACTCGCCATCGCATGCAGTGCTCGTTGCACCACTCGGGCCGCGTTGGCCCTTCGGCGGCAACGTCACTCACGCAGTTTCCGTCGACACCCACGAACGCAGCATCACGTGCACACTCACGGTCACGACTACTTCACCATCGGCACCTGCACAAGTTGGTTGGCATCCGTGGTTCGTTCGTCCAGCAACTCTCGACGTGCGATTCAGCGAAATGTACGCGCGCGACGCGCGATACATCCCGGATGGTCGTCGAGTTGCTCCGCCACAAGGCCCGTGGGATGACTGTTTCATCGGGGCGCAAAAGACGCCTGCAGTAATTTTTGGTGACGGTCTGCGGCTGAATGTTGAGAGTGATTGCGACCACTGGGTGGTCTACGACATGCCGACTCACGCACTGTGTCTCGAGCCGCAGTCCGGGCCACCCGACGGTTTCACGATGGCGCCACACGTGATTACACCGCAATCTCCGCTGCAACGCACGATGAAATTAATCGCCCGATAACTTCTTCGCGATAGCGTCAAGTCGCATGCTCGGCGGCGATGTGCAACGCGAACTTGATCGCTTGCGTGAGGGGCCACTACGGCTCGCTTACCTCACTTATCGGGGCAAACCCCACGTGGGTGGCCAAGGCGTCTACACCCGTCATCTCACCAAGGCGCTCGTCGATCTTGGCCACCATGTCGAGGTTTACGGCGGGCAGCCCTACCCCGTGCTTGACCCCCGGGTTGAGTTGCACCAGTTGCCGAGTCTCGACATTTTCAACGATCAGTTTCCGGGGCGATTTCCGGCCTATTGGGAATTAAACAACTGGCCGAACACGCTTGAAGCGCTCTACTTTCTTAAAGGAACTTTTGCCGAGCCGCTCACTTTCAGCCTGCGCGCCTACCGCGCTCTGCAAGGTCGAGTTAATGACTTTGATCTGGTACACGACAACCAATGTCTGGGCAAACATATTTTGTCGATTGAAAAGATCATTCCCACCATCGTCACACTGCATCACCCAATAACCAAAGATCGCAAACTCGAGATGCAGCACACCAAGAATTATTGGAAACGGCGTGGCATCTCGCGCTGGTATTCGTTTGTAAAAATGCAGGGCAAGGTGGCCAGCCGCCTACCACGCATCGTGGTGGTGAGTGAAAACTCCATCGCCGACATCCACACCGATATGAAGGTGTCGCTTGACCGTATGCGACTAGTGCCGGTCGGCGTCGACCCCGACTTGTTCAAGCCGATTCCATCCGTGGCACGTAAACCTCATCACCTCATCACCACGGCTTCGGCCGACGTTGCGCTGAAAGGTCTGGCATACCTGTTGGAAGCCGTCGCCAAACTGCGTACCGAGCGCGACGTTCACCTCACCATCATTGGCAAGCCCCGGGCCGGCGCAAGTGCCGACCTCATTACTTCGCTTGGGCTGAGCGACTGCATCACCTACGTATCAGGGGTCAGCGATGAACGCATCGTCGAGCTCTACGCCGAAAGCACGCTGGCTGTTGTGCCCAGCCTCTACGAAGGTTTCAGCCTGCCGTCGATCGAAGCAATGAGCACCGGCATCTGTCTCGTAGCCACGACTGGTGGTGCGCTTCCCGAGGTAACGGGTCGCGACGGCGACACCGTGTTGTCGTGCCCGCCCGGGGATGCCGACGCTCTCGCGGCTGCGTTGCGGCGTGGTCTTGATGACGAACAACTACGGGCCAAGATCGGTGCTGCTGGTCGCACCAGAGTGGTCGAGCGTTGGTCGTGGCGCCACTGTGCGTCACTCACCGTGGATCAATACCGTGAAGTCCTCATGATGCCCCACAATGTTGCCAAGGTTCACCGTCGCCTCGAGCAGAACGCTCGTTAACGGGGTTTCACCATGCTGACCATTCGCTTTGATCGCCTGCCCATCAACGAGCACACACTGTTTCTCGACGCTGGTGCTGGTTTCGGTCGACACGCCTACGAGGCCGCACGGCGCGGCGCGACCGTCATTGCTCTGGATTATGGCCACGACGAAGTAACTGCCACGCGCAATACCTTTGCGGCAATGGCCATGGCGGGCGAGATTGACTCGTCACGCTTTGGTGGCACGATTCGCGGCGACGCCACACGACTTCCATTTGCTGATGCAGCGTTCGACTGTGTCGTTACCAGTGAGGTGCTCGAGCACATCCACGACGACCGTGCCGCTCTCAGTGAATTGGCTCGCGTACTCAAACCCGGTGGCACGTTTGCGGCAACGGTGCCGTCATACTTTCCAGAAAAAATCAACTGGATGCTTTCTGACGAATACCACGCACCATTCGTGCCGGGTGGCCACGTGCGCATCTACAAAGCCAGCGAACTTCGCCAACGACTCGCCGAAAGTGGCCTGCAACTCGCAAGCCGCCACCGCTCGCATGGTTTGCACTCGCCCTACTGGTGGTTGCGTTGCGCCGTCGGGCCGGCTCGAGACGACCAACCACTCGTGGCTGCCTACAAAAAGTTGCTCGAGTGGGACATCATGAAAGCACCACTCATTACACGCGCACTTGACACGGTGCTCAGCCCGGCAATCGGCAAATCGTTCGTGCAGTACGCCACGAAGCCGACAGCCCTCACCGCCAACCCTGCTATCAACTCCTCCACTAACTCTTCTCACACTGCCCAGCGCATTCGCACCGAGCCATTCGTCGGCGTGCCCACTCGTAACGAACTGCACGCCACAGCCGCATGGATTGCTTCGCTGCAACTCCCCAGCGGCATGATTCCGTGGTTCACTGGCGGGCACTGCGACCCGTGGAACCACGTCGAAACCACCATGGCGCTCGATGTGATGGGGTTTCACAGCGAAGCGCGCCGCGGGTACGAATGGCTGATGGCCACCCAACGAGACGACGGTTCGTGGCACAACTACTACAACAATGACGGATCCATAAAGGACTCAAAAATTGACTCCAACGTGTGCGCCTATGTTGCCGCCGGCGTGTGGCACCACTGGCAGTGCTCAGACGACCTGGCCGCAGTGGAACGTTTCTGGCCAATGGTTGAACGCGCAATGAGCTTCGTGTTGAACATGCGGCGCAAAGACGGCACCATCTTGTGGGCCAAAGAAGTGGACTCCGAACCGTGGTCGTATGCACTCCTCACCGGATCAAGTTCGATTCGACATTCGCTGCACTGTGCAGCAAACGTGGCGGCCCTACTCGGCGAACCACGACCACTGTGGCGCGCAGCAGCCGATGCGATCGACGCAGTCATCAACCACTCGCCAGATTCATTTGAACCAAAAGACCGCTGGGCGATGGACTGGTACTACCCCGTGCTTGGTGGCGCACTCGTCGGTGATGAAGCCAAGATTCGTCTGCACGATCAATGGGACTCCTTCGCCATGCCCGGTTGCGGCGTTCGTTGCGTGAGTGACGAACCGTGGGTGACGGCGTCTGAGACAGCAGAGTGCGCAATTGCCTACAGCGCAATCGGCGATCAACAGACCGCCAGCGAGCTGCTCGCGCTCACCTCATTGCATCGCCTGCCAGACGGTTCGTACCTCACGGGCATCGTGTATCCGCAGCGCATCGCAGTCCCCGCCGACGAAGTCAGCGCCTATACGGGTGCCGCTGTGATTTTGGCAGCAGACGCACAACTCCAGTTGTCACCCGCCCACAGGCTCTTCACCCACCACTAGACAATTTTTTATCTGGTTATCTGCTGGTGCGCTGCAGCACACGCAACGAACCGCTGCGCGAGCGCTCAACGAATCTTCCTGAGTGCAGCGCCGGCAAATAGATCTCTTCGAACGGCGCCTGACCACCGTCGGCTGGATCTTCAAACACGTCGTGGATTACGAGCAATCCGTCTATCGCCACATGCTGGGCCCACGCTTCATAGTCGCCGCGCGCCACTGCTCGCGCGTGGCCACCATCAACAAAACACAGCGCCAGGGGTTCTCTCCAAGCGGCGCCAATTGAGTGCGAGTCACCCACACATTCGCGCACCACATCGCTCAAACCAGCGCGCTGCATCGTTTGGCGAAAAAAAGGCAACGTGTCGATTCGACCCTGCGTATTGACGATCTCTGGGTCATGCCATTCCCAACCCGCTTGATTTTCTTCTGAGCCACCGTGATGATCAACGGCATGCAACACCGTTCCCCACTCACGCGCAACGGCACCCAGCCACACCGTGGATCGACCGCAATACGAACCAACTTCGACCATGGGTAAACCGGGTAGGGCTTCGCATGCCGAGCGAGCCGCCACAAATAATGCGTCTCCTTCTGCTTCAGGCATGAAACCCTTGGTGGTGAGTGCGATAGTGCGCAACGTGGAATCCAGCATGTTCGTTAAAGCGAACGCTACCGAGCAGACTTCTGCCAACATAGAGGGGTGGCAACGACGCAACAGCCGCTCGACGACCTCGTGGCACTGCTTGACGTCGAGCAGATTGAAGTCAACATTTTTCGTGGCCGCAGCCCTGACGAAAATCGCCAACGCGTATTTGGTGGACAAGTTGCCGGCCAAGCACTGATCTCGGCTGCTCGCACCATCGATCAAGCGGGGCGAGAAGTGCATTCGTTGCACGCCTACTTCGTGCGTCCAGGTGACCCGACTATCCCGATCTTGTACGAAGTGGATCGCCTGCGCGACGGCACGAGTTTTTCCACACGACGAGTCATCGCTATTCAACACGGCAAGGTGATCTTCAACTTGCAGGCCAGTTTTCATGCTGCAGAGCCTGGGCTCGACTATCAACTCACAATGCCCACCAATGTTCCAGCACCAGAGTCACTGCCCGATTTCAAAACTCGCATGGAGCCGTACAAAAAACAACTTGGCGAGTGGTACGACCGACCACGACCAATTGATGTTCGCTATGTCGACACCGACCCGGCATCACGCGACGGCAACCCCCGCCAGGGCCAACGGGTGTGGATGCGCGCAGATGGCAAACTGCCGACCGACAGTGTGTTGCATGCCTGCATCGTTACCTACGCCAGCGACATGACCCTGCTCGACACCGCATTGTTGCCACACGGCATCGGCTGGACTGACGGCTACGTACACAGGGCGAGCCTCGACCCCGCCATGGGGTTTCACCGACCGTTTCGCGCCGATGATTGGCTGCTCTACGACCAGACTTCGTTCTCCACCTCGAGCGCGCGCGGGTTGGCTGGTGGTTCAATTTTTTCGAGCAACGGCGAGTTGGCCATCTCAGTCGTACAAGAAGGACTCATACGCTTAGTCGGCAAGCGATAAACCAATGTTGAGCCTCAATAATTTCTTTCTCGCTGCATTTGGTTTTCTTGGCATGGAGGCAATCACCTATCTGGTGCATCGATACGTGATGCACGGCGCACTTCACAGTTTGCATCGCAGCCACCATCGCAATGCCGCTGCGGCATTTGCCAAAAAGGCCCCCGAGCCAAACGATGTTTTCCCAATGGCTTTTTCGGTGCTGGTCATCGGTGGTGTCTCTTTGGGCTTCAACATCAGTGGTGCAGCGTGGCTGCTGCCCGTGCTCGTTGGTGTGACCGTCTATGGCATCGTGTACACGATCATTCATGACGGCATCATTCACGGCCGTATTCGCTGGATGAAGCGTGTGCAATCTGACTGGTCAACTTCGTTGGATACAGCACACCGAGAACATCATCGAACGAATGGTGAACCATACGGCATGCTGTTTCCTTCACTCACAATGCAACGCAGTATTACGACAGCGGATTCTGACCATCCCACGAGCCCGTCGACCCGAACGGCGTAAAACGCGCAAACATTTCTTCGCCGTACCAGCGTTCGGTGCGGGTACGCGCCACTACCCGATGATGTTCGGGCTGACGGTGGGCAAAATTGTTCATCGCTGCAACGTCACGCCAGATGCTGAACGTGCCCAGCCGCAAAATTGGCGCTTCGCCAACGCCCACAACAGCGAGCAACCCATCGCTTTGATGTAACTCTTCGTCGATCACCGCAGCATCACGGCTGAACGCCCGCCACGAACGAGCCCGAATATTGGCACGCGTTATGAACACCACGGGGCCCGGTACTACTTGCGTACCGGCATCATGCATCAACTGTGGAATCTGCACTCCGTGCCACGACCCGTGTCCACCCGCACCACGCAACTTCACGTGCCACGATTCGGCCAAGCCGCGTCGCGAGCCCACCCGGGCGATATGTGCATCAGCCGATTGCTCATCATTGAACAAACAAAACAAGGCTGTGCGACCAAACTCGGTGCCAGGCGCCGTGCTTGAACCTTTGCCTGTGCCCAGCACCCGCAAAAACTGCAGACCTTCGGTCTGGCGATAACGAACACGATCAAACACCAGCGCTGGCACCATGCCCGCAGCGTGCCTCCAACGCAACAGGTGAAACGTCGCTATCAAAGCCATGTCTGCCTTACAGTGTGTCTGCATGTCTGTTGCATTACTCGTCATTGCAATCGGCTATCTGTTGGGCTCAATACCCGTGTCCGACATCGTGGCCCATCGTGCAGGTGCACCAAACCTGCGTGATGTGGGCGACCAGAACCCCGGTTTCTGGAATTCGCGCACCGTTTTCTCGCGAAACCAATCGCTTGCCGTCTTTATCGGCGACTTGCTGAAGGGTGTGCTGTCGGTGGTGATCGCCCAAGAACTTTCTGATCGATGGCAGGTGTGGTTTCTTGCTGCAGGTGCTGCCATGATCGGGCACGGCTGGCCGCTCTTTGCGCGTTTCAAGGGTGGCCGCAGTGTGCTCACCTGGGCCGGTGCGGCAATCGTGCTGAGCCCATTGCCCGCAGCGTTTTGCTTGTTGTTGATCGTGTTGTTTTGGGCAGCCACTCGCGATTTCAGCCACGGTGTGCGCATCGGTGTGGTGTTGTACCCCTTCGCCCAGTGGTATGCCGACGGTGTGTGGTGGGCAGCCGCAACCGGTGCCTTGATGTCAATTATTGGTGTGCGCTTTGCAATGGCAATCGGTATCGACTCAGTAGTGGCGGCCACGCCACTGTCGCGATGGCGCAACAGTGCCACGCAAGACGACGACCCAAGCGAATAGATCAGCCACAGGCGACAACCAGTAGCCAACACCAGCGCGCTCATACGCGCGACGTGCACCAACCAACGTGCCCAGACGCACCGCGAACAACAACATCGTGAGCGGCGTCGCCACCCCACCAAACACCAACCACAGGGGTGCCACCACGCTGATTGCTGTTATTGCCGCATCTCCGGCTTGTCGTCGGCGGCTATCAACACCAGTCAGCGAGAGTGATCTGCCCCACCCGCGCCAGGTGTCAGCGAAACCGTCAAACATCTGCACCGTCAACAATGTGGTGCCATCGAACATCTCTACCTGCTTGCCTTCGGCTACGAGCATGCGCACCAACGCAATATCTTCGATGATTGACCCGCGCACGCGTTCGCACCAACCGTTGTTGACGGCGTCAGCACGCCGAAACACCATGCACTGGCCATTGGCAACTGCATCTTTTGTCGCACGTCCGGCACCAGCACCGTGTCGGTAAACCAGCGACGTGAGCATCGCCGCATGCAACCATTGGCTGCTGCGCGACGTAGTGCGAAATCGTGGTGCCACCGTGCCCAGTGCGGCGCCCGACTCCACCAGTGCACACACTGCGGCTTGCGGAAGTTCTGTGCTTGGTCGAGCGTCGGCATCGAGTGTCACCACCACATCACCTGTTGCAGTGGTAATGCCCTGCTGCAGGGCCCAGATTTTGCCAACCCAGCCTTCAGGCAACGGCTTGCCAGCAACCACCGTGGCGCCGTGATTGCGAGCAATCAACGCGGTGTCATCGCTCGATTCGTCATCGACGACGATGATTTCATAAACACCAGGTGCGTTGCGCAACGGTGCCAGACACTGCGCTAGTCGACCTGCTTCGTTGCGAGCCGGAACGATCACGCTGATGCGCACGGCTGTGGCTTCACCACTGTGCAGTCGTCGGCCACCGCGCGCTGCACGCCACAAACGTGGAATCACTACGACGAGCGTCGCAGCTTCAACTACAACGAGAATCCACCACCAGGTTGGCGGGTTCACGCATGCACTGCAGGGCGCCGCGCCGACCACGGTGCGGCTGCCTCAAGTTGGGCCGCCAAACGAATCAACACGTCTTCGCGATACGGCGCACCAACGAACTGCACTCCCATCGGTAAACCGCTCTTGGACATGTGCAACGGCAGGCTGATTGCCGGTTGGCCAGTCATGTTGAATTGCGCTGTGTACTGCATGATTTCACGCAAGCGTTCAGTCGAGTCGTCACCCGACAACTCACCAATCTTGGGTGGTGGGCCAGCCAGGGTTGGTGTCACCAAAATATCGAATGGCTTCGCCGTGTCACGTGGCAACCACCACGACGTCACTTTGCGACTCCACGAATACAACCACGTGACAGCCTGCAGATACGTCACAACATTCGTGGCGTTTCCAAATTGGGCCATCAAGTGATTTCCTGGCTCGATGTCGTCGGTAGTCAACGACACCCCAAATTGTTTTTCGAGTGTTGCAACATCATTTGCAATATGTGCAATGACTACTGCCAAAAACATGTCGCCAAAAGTTGCATCATCGAGCGCCTCTGGGTGGGCTACTTCCACGTGATGACCCAGCGACTCGAGCAGTTTGCCGGTTGCCACTACCGACTCTCGCGCGTCGGGGTGGTCAAGCCCACCAGGCAATAACGGGCCAGACAACAGACCCACGCGCAACTTGCCCACTTTTGCTCCAACCTCACTTGCATACGGTTGCAACGGCAGCGGCGGAGTGTTCGGGTCACCTGCTTCGTATCCCGATATCGCATCCATCACGGCTGCAGTGTCGCGCACCGACCGAGTGACACAACCCTCCACCACTCCACCCAACCATGACTCGCCGAGTGCTGGCCCCAAACTCACGCGACCTTTGCTTGGCTTTAGTCCGACCAGGCCGCATTCACTCGCCGGAATCCGAATCGAACCTCCACCATCATTGGCATGTGCCACAGCTACGCACCCTGCACTCACGGTTGCCGCCGAACCACCGCTGCTACCACCCGTCGAGTGCTCGGTGTTCCACGGGTTGCGCGCCGGGCCGTATGCGAGTGGCTCAGTAGTAATCGTGCTGCCGAATTCGGGCACGTTGGTGCGTCCGATGGTGATGAACCCGGCACGACACAAGCGCTCGTACAAATACGAGTCTTCAGTAGCAACGAACTTGCGATTCTTCAAAAACCGTGTGCCGAGGTGATACGACTCACCCTTGATCGAACAGTTCAAGTCTTTCACCACTATTGGCACGCCGGCGAAGGCACCGCCACGTGCGGCCTTTGCTTCGTCGCGCGCACGTTCGAAACGAGGGTGAATCACCGCATTCAATTGCGGGTTTACACGCTCTACTGCAGCAATCGCCAGGTTGACCAGCTCGGTAGCCGAGATCTTTCCGGCACGAACTAGTTCGGCTTGGGCAGTTGCGTCTAGGTCAAGTGGATCGCTCATAGTCCGACACACTAGAAGCCATGCGAGTCTTGGCGGCAGTCGACAAGTTTCGGGGCACCGCCACTGCCCACGAAGTGGCCCGCGCCATTGCCGACGCCTGTTGGACCACCGGGCATGAATGCATTGAATTGCCGATGGCCGACGGTGGTGAAGGCACCCTTGCCGCCCTGGGCGGCGCAAACCGAACTTTGCAGGTACAAGGCCCACTTGGTGCACCAGTGGAGGCAGCGTGGCGATTTCATCGCGGTACGGCGGTGATTGAAATGGCGCTCGCCTCGGGTTTACAACTCATCGGTGGCGCCGAGCACAACGACGTGATTGCCGCATCCACCATCGGCACAGGGCAACTCATTGATGCTGCGCTCAATCTTGGTGCAGACCGCATCATCGTGTGCCTCGGCGGTTCAGCCACGACCGATGGTGGGCTTGGCGCAGTGCAGGCCATCACCGTGCCGGCTCGACTCAAACGTGTCGAATTTTTGGTGGCCTGTGACGTGACCACCAACTTTCTTGATGCAGCAGAAATCTTTGCGGCTCAAAAAGGGGCAACAGCAGCCCAGATCAAGTTTTTGACTACGCGCCTTGCTGGCACTGCCGAGCACTACCGACAACGATTCAATGTCGATGTCACGCGTGTCGCTGGTGGCGGTGCTGCTGGTGGTTTGGCTGGTGGTTTGTTCGCGCTCGGGGCCACACTGATGCCGGGCTTCGACATCGTCGCCGAAGAAGTTGGTCTTGACGAGGCCATCGAGGGTTGCGACGTGATCATCACTGGGGAGGGACGACTAGACGACACCAGCTTTGACGGAAAAGTGGTGGGGAGCATTGCGGCCCTCGGCAAACAACGACGCAAGACCGTGCACGCCATTTGCGGCGATGTGCACGCCTCAGCCCTCACCCACCTGAAACGACTCGGTATTGAGGCCACCAACTTGCGCCACACCTTTGGCGACGACGGTCTTACTGCGACCACACGATGTGTGGAGCAGGCCGCTGCTCAATGGCTTGCGACGCAAGAAGCCTGATCCGATCGGAGTGATTAGCCCGCTGTAGTGGTGGTGATAATCGCTGGCGGTGCAACAGTGCCACCGGCAAGGATCGACAATGGCTTACCTGCCACGTCGGTGCCCAGCAGAATCAAAACGCTCGCTTCGCCCAAACTGCCCGTTTCGGTGGGTATCGGTGTCGGCATTGGTGCAGTCGCTACACCACCTAATTCACGCGCTACCTCAGCAGCCGGAGCCTCGCTACCCAACAAGTAATACACGACGGTCACGGTTTGCTTCGGAGTGACTTCACTCTTGTTGATGGCTGGCTGCACGATGTAGCCACGGCCCTGCATCTCGGTGGTGAGCAAACCCGCACTGCCACTTACCCCAGATGCGTTGGCAATCTGCACTTTGAAGGCTGTGAGCACCACCGGCGCTGCCGTTGTTTCTACGGCGATGGTCTCGACGGTGGTCTCTTGCGTGGCTGACTCATCAACTTGGCCGGACTCAGGGGATGCCACAGAAGTGTCATTGCGCAAGTCACGCAGAATGAAAAATCCAAGCAACACTGCCAACACTGCCACTGCAATCGACAGCACAGAATTGACATTGCTAGCACGGGGCTCAGGTGCAGGACGCTGACGGCGATGTTCTTGACTCATGTAGCCAGACTAATCGCCGTCAATATCCCACAGCGGTACATCATTGTCTCAAAGGATTACGATTGCGCAGTGACCAATAGACCAGAGAGAAGTTGGGTCGTCTTTGGTGCAACTTCGCTAGTTGCCATGATGCTTTTGGCCTTGTGGGCGCAGCTCACACCATTGGGTTCAGCACCTGATGAGGCTTCTCATCTTCTTAAGTCGGCGGCAGTAATTCGAGGGCAATACAAGGGAGAAGAAATCCCAGGTTGGCGGCTGTCGATTGATGGATGGGCCTATGAAAGTACGTCTGGTGTGGCAGACATTGTCATTGTCGCTGACGGAGAAATTGTGGATCGTTCAGCGCTGAACGTTGCGCGCGATGATGTGACTGCGAATCTGGGCATTGACTCATCAACGATTGTCGGCTTTTCTATCTGGGTCTTTAGCTTTGAGCTTCCCGATTCGTATTCGATCTACGCCTCGTTGAACGATGGACGGCTCGTTCCACTGCAAATTCTCGCTGAAAAAAACGTGCTGACTTCACCACTCGACGTGAAGGTTGATGGGTTATCACCCAGAGCAGTGGACTCAATGACGAGCTTGGTCGAAGATTCACATCTCAATGGTCGAATGGAATACTCACACTGGGCGACTTATGTGGACATTGATCCGCAATTTGACGGCGCGAATACGGTGCAGCGCTGCTTCGTCGCCCAACCCACGGTGCCCGCATGCGGACTACGAGTACAAGACCAACCGACCACCGACGAACGTCCGATCACTGCGATGGGGCTCTACACGCCAGCGGTTTATCTGATACCCGGGCTTGGCACACTTGCTGGTGCAAATAACGATTCGTGGTTTGCTGCACGACTCTGGAGCGCTCTCGCAGCAGCCCTCATGATCGCCTTATGCGTCGTGAATCTGGTGAGACATAATGCTTCTTTCTTACCACTCCTCTCTGCGCTGGCACCCGCCGTAATCTTCCTTGCATCGGTAGTGAATCCAAGTGGATTGGAGCTCGTCGGCTCTATTGCCCTCTGGATTGCCGCTCCCGGGATGCTTCGCGATAAGCGACACGATTTCTGGGAAGTTCTCACCTATGCAATTAGTGGTGTCGCGTTGATCCTGGCTCGCCCACTTGGGATGGTGTACTTCGCCAGCATCATGCTGGTGTGTGTGATTGCCAGTGGAACCTGGCGTACCGCACTCCAATTGATAAGGCAACATCGAACTGTTTCCGCTCTGCATACGATGATGCTTCTCTTCGCAACTTGGTGGTACCTGTTTGTTTACAATCCCGCGGTTGATCCACGACGCGCCGAGTACTTGGCGACAGATGTGCCGTTGCAGGAGCAGGTTTTCCATGCATTCGGAGATACTTACCGAGTACTACTCGAGGCCATCGGAGATCTTGGATCACTCGATGTTCCGCTCCCACGACTGATATTCGTAATGCTGATTACGGTGGCGATATGGCTCATCTCTCTCGGTGCGACAAGCTCTACCACTGCAACTCGGGTAGCGCTAACGAGTCTTGTGCTGATGTCGATACTGCTTATCCTCGCGACTGATATCAACTACTACCGAATTCTTCGTGGATACGGAGTGCAGGGCCGACACATTATGCCTCTCCTCGTCGGCCTGCCATTGCTGGCAGCACGACATCTACGACCATCTGTAGTTACACGCACCACCATGATTGGTGTGTGGGTGTTGGCGCAATTCGTTGCGGGTTTCACCGCTCTTCGTCGATACTCGGTGGGAATCATTGGCGACAACTTCTTGGCGATGTTCTCTGCACCGGCTTGGGAACCACCACTTGGTATCACCACCACTCTGGTGCTGTTGGGAGGACTTCTGCTTACGGTTGGCTACGGGGTCAATTACCTGGAATCTCGTCGCAATTGAGCCGAGAGTGGGAATTGAACCCACGACCTACCGCTTACAAGGCGGTTGCTCTGCCACTGAGCTACCCCGGCGAGTCGCACGAAGCGACAGTCATCAATACTACGCGCGCAAGGAATAGGTGAGAAACAACTATTGCCGACGTGCGCGCACGACTTCATACGTGGCGAGTGCCGCAGCCGCCGACACGTTCAGCGATGACAGTGCACCAAGCATCGGAATCGAGACAATCAAATCGCATCGCTCACGCACCAACCGGGATAACCCCGGCCCCTCGGCACCAAGCACCAAGCAAATGTGTTCGCAGGCCAGGTCTCCCATACCAAAGATTGGTTTATCGGCTGCATCATCTAAACCAACCACCCACACGTTGGCGTCACGCATCAACTGAATTGCAGTCGGCAGCCCGGGCGTCAGACACATCGTCAGATACTCCACGGCACCAGCAGATGCCTTGGCAGCACTCGGGGTGATATGAACAGCGCGATGGCGCGGCAGAATCACGGCGTCTACCCCAGCACCTTCACAAGAACGCAGAATCGCCCCAAGATTGCCTGGGTCAGTCACCCCGTCGATAGCCACGAGAAACAATTTCTCTGCTTGTGCAGTGCGGGCGAGCACTTCGTCAAGTGACACCTCTTCGAGCGCATCGGCAAAAGCAATCACACCCTGTGGTGCTTCGCTGCGTGCCTGCTCATCGATTTCTTTGCGTGAAACCTGACGCACGACCACTCGCTGTGAACGCGCAATATCCAAAATCTCACTGATGATCGGGTTCTTGTCGGTGTCTTCAGCGATCAAAATTTCGCGCGTGCGACGACGACCAGCCGTGAGTAACTCGCGAACAGCTTGGCGGCCTTCAATCTGTTCACCTCCGAGTGAACGATCATTCGAACGCGGGCGTGCCGAACGATCAGGGCGAGGCGACCGTGCCGAACGTGCCGTGCGGTCACGCTGAGCGCCACGTGCATCACCACGGCCGGTACCACGACCTGCACCACGCGCATCACCGCGCTCTGGGCCACGATTGGGTCGGCGCGCGTCGCGCCGCGGACGTCGTGTCATGAAACGAGCAACGCAACTGCCATACAGGCGATTCCTTCGACTCGGCCGATACTGCCCAGACCTTCAGCACGTCGGCCCTTCACCGAAACCGGCGCACCAACTGCGGCGGCCAAATTGGCTTGCATCGCTGCGCGATACGGCGCAATCTTGGGACGTTCACAAATAACGTTCACATCCACGTTTTCTACTCGCCAACCAGCCGCACGAACCTTGCCCACCACCTGACGCAAAATCTGCATCGAGTCGGCGCCCTTCCACTGCGGATCAGAATCCGGAAAATGTTCACCAATGTCGCCGAGGCCCGCTGCACCGAGCAAAGCATCACTCACCGCATGGGCGATGGCATCGGCATCACTGTGGCCGAGTAGCCCAGGCTCACCGACAATATGCACTCCAGCCAACACGAGCGGGCGATCATCATCAGCAAAACGATGTATGTCAAAGCCCTGACCAACTCGCATCTTTAGTGTCCGCTCTGTTGGATGCGGGCCCAATCCAAATCGTCGCGAGTGGTGATCTTGCGATTCAACATGTCGCCGTCCACGACCACCACTTTGCCGCCGAGTGCTTCGACCAATGCAGCGTCATCGGTGCCCTCACCTTGCTCGGCATGGGCGCGATGCAAAACCTCGGCACGAAATGCTTGTGGTGTCTGAACTGCGCGAAGTGACCCACGCGGTGGTGTGCGCATGACCTGACCGGTGTCATCCACCACTTTGATCGTGTCGGCAACCGGTATTGCTGGCACGGCACCATCAGCGCCATTAGCGACTGCGGCAATCACTCGGCGGAAGTCATCTTCATTGGCAAACGGTCGAGCAGCATCGTGCACGCACACGATGGTGGCGTTCTGGGGCACTGCAGCCAACCCGCGACGCACCGACTCGCTACGGGTGGCACCACCAGCAACACCACCTTCGCGGACGGCATCCTGCGGGGGAAGCACGACTACGACGCCATCGCTTGATTCGCGTGCCACCGCAACTGACCAATCGATTACGCGGCGGTCACCGAGCGATTCAAATTGCTTCGGGCCACCGAAACGAGTGCCCGCACCAGCGGCAACGACGATAGTCCAAATTATCTCGCCAGGTCTACGCAATTCTCCCGTGGGCATTGGGCTTAAGGGTAGTACCGTAAAGCGCATGACTCATGAAGAGCTCCTCGCCAAAAATGCATTTTTCGCCGCCACTTCACCCGAATCGCTGAAGAAGATTGCCGCCGCCGGATCCGTGCGTCAACTCCAACGTGGTGATGTTTTGTTCAACGAAGGTGAAACACCAGATGCGATGTTCGTCGTTTTGTCGGGACGTATCGCTATCGCCATCGGCAACCGACCACTTGATGCCCGCGAAAGCATGCTTGCCCTCATGGAGTCGGGAGACCTGTTCGGTGAACTTGGCCTGTTGGACGACGGGGCGCGCAGTGCACTGGCGCGGGCACTCGAGCCATCGAGTGTGCTGCAGATTCCTTACGCTTCGGTCAAAACCGAGTTGCAAGGCAACCCATCCATGTTGTGGGGGGTCACCAAACTGTTGGCATCACGTTTGCGTGTCATGGACGAAGTGTTGTCAGACAGCGTGTTCCTTGACGTCACAGGTCGCACCGCCAAGCGCTTGCTCGAGTTGTCAGAAGGCAGTGACGAGTTCGTCTTGCCCGTCACCCAAGAAGAACTGGCCGGGATGGTTGGTGCATCACGCGAGCGGGTGAATAAGGCAATCGCCAGCTTCATTCGCCTCGGCTGGCTCGAACAAGCAGACCGTCGCTATCGCATCAAAGAGCGCGCGAAAATGACGGCGCGCTCGTCGTAATACGGCTACTCGCCGACTAACCACGCACGCGTGCGTGCAAATGCATCAGCGGCATCTTCTTTGCGATGCGACGGCCGCGAAGCATCGTGAGCAAAGCCATGTTCGGCGGCGTACTCCACCACATTGCAACCCGTTGCACGTAGCGCAGTCACGTCAGCAGCAGGTGTGTACGGGTCGTTAGTGCCAATTATCGCCAGCACCTTTGTGGCATCAGCTCGATTCAAGTACTCAAGCGGTTCACCCTGGGTGCTTGACTGCCAATTTGGTGGAACCTGAATCATTCCGTAAAAACTCACGATTCGGGCAAACCGCTCGCTGACCGATGACTTGAAGCAATACATCCCGCCCATGCAAAAACCCATCAACCCGATGCGCGGGGTGCCCAGTGCATCAGCTGCCTCGTGCAGATCTCGCAGATGATTCGCATCATTCAACGAGGCAACTGCTTTCATCCGCGGCTCAATTTCTGCGCCAAGTGAATGATCAGGAAATGGCTCCACTGCACACACTGCCATGTTCCACTCCTGTGCGAGCCGCGTCACCATGTCTGCGAACAGAGGACGAAGTGAGAAAATATCCGGGGCAATCACCAGCCCCATGGTGGGTGACGCAACGGTCGTGTCGATTTCGGCGGGCGTACCCGACGGCAGGTTGATACGCATGGCCAAAGTCTTGCCGATTTTCCTGCGGTGAGAGTACTGGTGAGGCACATCCTGACGCTGGAGTGCCATGACCACTTCACAATCCATCACCAGTATCCACCGCAATCCAATTGCCCTACTTGACGCCGAATGGGCACGAATGGTGTATTCGCCCCGGGTTCTGCGCACCGTGAACTCGTGGGGTCTACGCCCCGCCCCGTTTACTTCATTGGATGAGGTGCTGATGGCAATTGGCTTCCGTGGTGCCAAATGCGACTTGGCAGCAGACCAGATGTTGGCCCAAGTCGTTCGTCATGCCGCAACCGACGCGCTTGCTGCCAGAATCGTGTTGCAACGGGTGATTCCACCAATGCTGGCTATTGCCCGTCGCCGCGGGCACATTCGCAGCATTGGCTACAACGATGCCCTGGGCATGGTGCTCTCCCACGCGTGGGAGGTCATTCGTAGGTACCCAATCGAGCGACGCCCAGCAAAAATTGCTGTCAATATCGTGCGCGATATCGAATACTTTGCCTTCGTGCGTGGCGAACGCCGACGCCAGCAGTTCGAAACGGGTGCTGCGATTCACGATGCCACCCTCAACCAACGCAGCGCCGACCTACTGAATCATGAAGACCCGTATGGTTCATCAACTGGCCGCTCGCACGCCGAGGTTGAGCTGGCATTTCTCTTGCAATCAGCTCGCGACCACAACATGTCAGAAAAATCACGGGCCATCTTCGACGCACTCACCACCCAGACACTGGATGAATTTGCCGCTGCCCACGGCATCAGCCGGCGCACAGCGCGCGGATGGTTGAGTGATGCGGCTAACGAGTTGCGTGTACGAACGCAGTGTGCGGCGTGAGCTTGGTGGTACGGAGTCGCAAACTGTTTGTCACCACGAACACACTCGACAGCGCCATTGCCAACCCGGCCCACATCGGGTTGAGTAGCCCGAGGGCCGCCAGCGGTATCGCAGCAGTGTTGTAGGCAAATGCCCAAAACACGTTGGCGCTAATGGTGCGCAGCGTGGCGCGTGACAACAAGATGGCGTCGGTCACCAAACGCAGGTCGCCACTCACGATCGTGAGGTCACTGGCATTGATTGCCACATCGGTGCCCGTGCCCATTGCGATACCTACGTTGGCCTGAGCCAAAGCCGCAGCATCGTTCACCCCATCACCCACCATTGCCACCGCGTAACCACGTGCCTGCAAATCTGCAACCACTCGAACTTTTTCTTCAGGCAACACACCAGCAATCACATGTTGTTCATCAGCTTCGATGCCAACCTGCTTGGCGACGGCAAGCGCTGTCGCACGACTGTCACCGGTAAGCAAAATCGGGCGAAGGCCCAAGTCGCGTAACGCAGCGATGGCAGCGGCACTGTTTGCTTTGGGTCGATCAGCCACCACGCACACGCCCTGCACGGTGCCATTGATTGCCACCAAAATGCCAATGTTGCCCCCAGTGCGGGCGGCAACCAGCGCATCGTTCATGGCTGCGGGAATCAGCACCAGTTTTCGACGCATGAGGGTTTCGTTGCCCGCCATGACACTTGCACCGTTGACCAAACCAATCGTGCCCATTCCTGGCAGATTCTCAAAGTCAGTCACGGCCGGCAGCATGCCGCGCTCTGCTCGGGCGGCAGTCGCAATCGCCTTGGCAACCGGATGCTCGCTGGCATGTTCGAGCGCACCAGCAAACGACAACAACTCAGACCGTGTTGCACCATCGGCACACACGACATCCACTAGTTGCATCATTCCGGTGGTCACCGTGCCTGTCTTGTCAAACACCACGGTGTCGACCCGACGCGTGCCCTGCAGCACGTCGGCACCCTTGATGACGATTCCCATCTGTGCAGCTCGTCCACTACCGACCATCAATGCTGTTGGCGTCGCTAGCCCCAAGGCACAAGGGCAGGCAATGATCAACACGGCAACTGCAGCGGTGAAGGCCTGCGAAATGTCATCGCCCATCGCCCACCACACCACGAACGTTGCTAGAGAAATCACGATCACGGTGGGAACGAACACGCCACTCACCCGGTCGGCGAGTTTTTGCACCGGTGCCTTGGTGGCCTGGGCGTCACGCACTAGGCGCGTCATTTGGGCAAACGTCGAATCGGCGCCAATGCGTGTGGCCTGCACCACGAGCCGACCAGTCAGGTTCACCGTCGTGCCCGTCACGTTGGCCCCGACCGTTACATCTACCGGAACGCTTTCACCTGTGAGCATCGAAACATCAAGCGACGAACTGCCTTCTCGAATTATGCCGTCTGCGGCAATAATCTCCCCTGGTCGCACGATGAACAAATCGCCGACCTGCACCTGGGATGCATCAATCAACACCTCTTCGCCATCGCGCAGAACAGTTGCATGCCGCGCACCCAACGCCAGCAACGAACGAAGTGCGTCACCTGCTCGGCGTTTGGCTCGAGCCTCGAAGTAGCGACCAGCGAGCAAAAAACTGGTGACGGCTACTGCGACCTCTAGATAAATATGATCTACATCCATGTTGGTCATGTCCATGCCGTCATGGTCGGCAGCATCGCCCCACACCAACGCCCACACCGACCAACTCATTGCCGCGATGATGCCCAGAGAAATCAGCGTGTCCATGGTGGTCGCACGATGACGTGCGTTCATGGCGGCTGCCTTGTGGAACGGTGCCGCTGACCACACGACCACAGGAAGCGTGAGTGCCAACGCCCACCACTTCCAGTTTTCAAATTGCAACCCCGCAATCATCGACAACGCAACCACGGGTAAGCCCGCAACCAACGACACTCCTAGTCGTGCCCGCAGCATCGCCACACGATCAAGAGTCTCTTTGTCGAGCATCTCGGGTGTGGTGTCTTGCAACAACCGCGCGCCGTAGCCGGCTTTTTCGATTCGCTCAATTACCTGCTGGGTGGAGACTGAGTCGGTCAAAGTGACGCGGGCCGACTCGGTAGCAAAGTTCACTGTGGCTGTGACGCCAGGAATCTGATTGAGGGCTTTTTCAACTTTGACGGCGCAGGCACCACAGGTCATACCCGCGACCGAGAGGTCGAGTTGTTCTAATTGTGTTGACACGTGGGTCGCCCGGGGCTCGAACCCGGGACCTGCGGATTAAAAGTCCGTTGCTCTACCAACTGAGCTAGCGACCCGTGAGACATTCAGACTAGTTGCGCTTTTACCGCAACAGCAGTGCGGTCGCAGCAAACTGACAGACCACAGCGATAACAGTCATCACATGCCACACCTCATGAAACCCGAAGACTTCTGGTCGAAGTCGCGGATACCGGCGATAAAACATCACTGCGCCAGTCGTAAATACGATGCCACCGATGGCATAC
>SYEA01000084.1 GCA_005800965.1 Actinomycetota bacterium
CGGCTTACTTGTCACATTGGTGTGGCTGTATCTCGAAGTGCTGCGCCTGCTCGCCAAGTTGCGCGATCGCTAGACGCCCTGCGTGACGCAGGGTCTTCGTGCGCACACTGACGGCCGTCAACGTTGCTGGTGGTGCGGTGACGACCCGTTGTATGTGACTTACCACGACTCTGAATGGGGGCGGCCTGTTCACGACGACGTGCGCTTGTTCGAAAAAATTTGCTTAGAGGGGTTCCAGGCTGGTTTGAGCTGGCTGACTATTTTGCGCAAGCGCGAACACTTTCGGCAAGCATTCGCCGGTTTTGACATCGCTCGAGTTGCCAGCTTCGGGCCCGCGGACATCGAACGACTAGTTGCGGATGCAGGCATTGTTCGTCATCGCGGCAAGATTGCCTCGGCCATCAACAATGCGCAGCGCTACGCAGATCTAGCAACTGAATTCGGGTCGCTCGACGCTTTCGTCTGGAGTTTTGCTGCAAGCGCCCCAGCAGGTGATGAGGCCACACCGTCGGGCATCCCCACGTACACCCCGGCGTCAACTCGTCTATCAAAAGAATTGAAGCAACGCGGCTGGACATTCGTCGGCCCCACCACCATGTACGCCTTCATGCAGTCAGTTGGCGTGGTGAACGATCACCTCAAGGGTTGTTGGGCGTATCAAGACGTTCAAGCATGAGTTCCACTTCGGCGAGTTCGGCCTCGATTGCATCCAGGTCGAGGGGTGCCTCATTTTGGTTGTTGACGTCACTCATCTCTGCCCAGCGTAGATGGAGATGCCACCGCTAGCGTGACTCGCCATGCCTACCCAATTTCCGCCGTTCGACGGCTCTGCACCAAAACAACAGAAGTTTGCCGAACTGCCTGAGATGGGCATCGATGCAGCCAAGCGCTACACCGCCACGATGAACACCTCGCTCGGCGAGTTGGTCATGTCGCTTGACCCGATTGCCGCACCTCGCACCGTGAACAACTTCGTGTTTTTGGCGCTACATCACTACTACGACGGTGTCATCTTTCATCGCATCATCAACAATTTCATGTGCCAAGGTGGCGATCCGCAAGGCACCGGCACCGGTGGCCCGGGTTACAAGTTCGGCGACGAGTTGCCCAAGCCCAACCAATACAAAGTTGGCTCGTTGGCTATGGCCAATGCCGGCCCCAATACGAATGGGTCACAGTTCTTTATCGTCAGTGGCTCTGACGGTTGTCGCTTGCCGCCGCTGTATTCACTGTTCGGTCAGGTGGTGAAAGGGTTGGACGTGCTGGAAAAGATGCAAAGCGTCGCCACCGGCCCCGGAGATCGCCCCGAAACACCAGTGGTGATCAATTCGGTCGTCATTACCGTCGCCGAGTAGTTCATCTTCGATGCCGAAACGGCTCGAGAAGATAAACATTGTTGAAGCACGTCGGCTTGCGCTGGCAGCACAAGGCTTCGATGTCCAGCGCGCGAATTCCGTGTCGTCGGTAACAGATGCGGTCACGCTCATCAGAAAACTGGGTGTGATTCAAATTGATTCAGTGAATGTGCTCGTGCGTAGTCAGGAATTACCGCTGTTCGCACGGCTCGGTGACCACGATCGGAACGCCATTCCCAACGCCACCGCACGGGGCAAGATTTTTGAATACTGGGGTCACGAGGCGTCTCATCTACCCATTGAGCTTCAGCCACTCTTTCGTTGGAAGATGGATGCCGCACGTACGGGCAAGGCCACACATTGGGGTCTCACCAGTTTTTACACCGACAACAAGGCCTACGTACAACGAATGCTGAAACATATCGAAAAGAGTGGCCCGGTGACGGCTCGAGCACTGAGCACGCGTACGAAGAAAGGCGGCACGTGGTGGGATTGGGACGAAGCAAAGACGGCACTTGAGTATTTGTTTCTTACTGGTCAGTTGATGTCGCGTGGGCGAGGCTCTGACTTTGCTCGTGTTTACGACATACCAAATCGCGTGTTGCCTGAAAATGTTTTAAATGCACCCACACCAAGCGAGCACGATGCTCGTAAGCAGTTACTCGTGCGTTCGGCAATTGCGCAAGGTGTGGCAACTGCAAGCGACTTGGCCGACTATTACCGACAAAAACTAGCGACGGTGAAGCCCTTGATTGCTGAATTAATAGAAGCGGGCGAACTACGTGAAGTTGCGGTTGATGGTTGGACCGAGGAAGCGTTCATTCACCGCAACGCCAAGTTGCTGAAGCGACGATCAGTCACGGCCTTGCTGTCCCCGTTCGATTCGCTCGTGTGGTGCCGACCACGCAATGAACGCCTCTTTGACTTTCATTATCGCATCGAGATCTACACCCCAAAACCGAAGCGGCGATTCGGCTACTACGTGTTGCCAATTCTGAGTGGTGAGGCACTGGTCGGTCGTCTTGATATGAAAGCAGACCGGGAGAGCGGCACACTGCGCATCGAGGGTGCTTATTTGGAGCACGGCATCAAGGCAGCGAATGTGGTCGCGCCAGTAGCACGCGAAGTGGGAACGATGGCGAAATGGTTGGGGCTGGAGCACACGTTCGTGGGTGTGCGAGGTGATTTCTCTCGCCCCTTACGCATAGCGTTGCAGTCGTGACTCCGCTCATTGCCGTGGCCGGCCGCACGGGCGCGCCAAGCAAAGTGTCGCGTGATGAGGTGGCTTTTGCCGGCAAGCGGTACTTGAATTCGATTTTGCGTGCAGGTGGCGAGCCAGTTGTCATAGCGCCACAGACTTTTTCGAGCACGGGCGCGCAAGATTTGCTGTCACGGTTTGACGCATTGCTGTTGATGGGTGGTCCTGATGTCGATCCGCTGATGTACGGCCAAACTGCTTCGTTGCAGGTGTATGGCGTCTCACCCCAACAAGACCAATTTGAAGTGGCAATGCTGCGAGGAGCTCTCGCCAACCAGTTGCCTGTGTTGGCCGTATGTCGTGGCATGCAGTTGGCCAACGTGGTGCTTGGTGGCACGCTCGTACAACACTTGGCTGATTTGCCAAACGCTGCAACCTTGGTCGCGCATGCGCCTGGTGAATTTCCAGTTGGTGCTGAGTTTGTTGTGCACGACGTAGAGCTCACCGCAGAATCGTGGCTGGCGAGTGCATCTCAGTCACGCCAGGTGCAAGGTGCATCGTTTCATCATCAAGGTATTGATCGGCTGGCCCCTGGTTTTCGGGCTGTTGGTTTTGCACCCGACGGGCTGTTGGAGGCAATTGAGCACGAAGAGCATCGCATCGTTGGCGTGCAGTGGCATCCAGAAGACACCTCTGCTGACGATCCAGCCCAGCAGGGTATTTACGACGACTTCGTCGAGTGGGCTCGACGTAACTAAGTAGTTGGGCGTTGCGGCATGGCCCAGCGCACAACACGAGTGATTGCGTCGCCCAGTGGACGCAAGGCGAGCCGTTCGGTTATTGGCAGATACGGCAGGCCGAGATGCGGGCGCGACCAACGGGGCAATGTGGACAGCGTGGCTGCCACCAAGAGCGAATATGCGGCACGCGCCACGAGCGGTAGCGGTGGCTCAAACAACAAATAGCGCATTGCATCCCGTGACTCTTTGGTTCCCCGCACTTCACCGCGATACGACGAGATTTGATCACGTAGTGCACGCACCGACTCCGGTGGTGCAGTCACACCAAGTTTGCGGGCGATAACTGCAGTGTCTTTGACGTATCCATCGCAGCCCGACGCATCCAGTGGAAACTCACCAAATTGCTGGTGGGCGGCAAGAAAACTGTCGATCTCGATGATGTGTACCCAACGCAGGAGGTGAGGGTCGCGTGCAGAGTATGGGCGTCCGTCACTGGCGACCCCGACCACGCGCTCGTGCACTTGATTGACGATGTCAATCGTGCGCTGGGCTTCGGTTGCCGGGCCAAACGAGGTCGCGGCAAGAAAGTCTGCGGTGCGTTGCAGTCGCCCCCACGGGTCGTTGCGATAGTCGGAGTGTTGCGCAACACCCGCCATGGCAAGTGGGTGCAATGACTGCACAAGAAGTGCACGCATACCGCCGATGAACATTGCCGCATCGGCATGCACCCGACGAATCGGTCGATCTTCAGCGAACCAGCGCGGCGCCGATGGCTCGAGTAGTTGCATCATGCGCTGTTCGCCTTCAGGGCCAGCGACACGGTCACGTAAAGCCTTGGTCAATGATTCGCGAACCGTTGCCACCGCTTCGTTGATGGTGGAGCGGTCCAACTTCATCCCTTCATCGTGCCATCACCGAGTGCACCGTGCCTCACGAGGCGCTTGGGTACCCTGAAAGATGTGCCACAAACACCATCCAGCAACGATGCGATGCCTCGCTGGGTGCCGCGCGCAATCGTGTTGCTGTGGCTGGGTTTCTTGGGCACGATTCTTATTCAAGAACTCTGGGATCGCTTATTTGGCTTCTTTTTACTGTTGGTAATTTCGCTATTCTTGGCACTCGCCATCGAGCCAGGAACCAATCGGCTGGCTCGTCGGGGGCTGCGCCGTGGAGTGGCAACCGGCCTGATCTTGGCTGTGGTCGCCGTAGTAGTGATCGGTTTCGTTGCTGTAATGGGCGCGCTCGTGGCCGACCAAGCAAACGAACTCGCCGAGAACCGTGACGACTATGTCACTGATGTAGTGGCATTCCTCAATGACAATTTCAGCGCCAATCTTGAAGCCGCAGAGATCATTGACTCGATTGATGACCCGCAGGGCCCCGTGCGCGAATTTCTCAACTCGCAAGCCGACCGTGCCGTCAAACTTGGTGTCACGGCGTTCGGCACACTGTTCCAGGCTTTTTCGATTTTGTTGTTCACGTTTTATCTGGCCGCAGATGGGCCGCGTCTGCGGCGCACCATTTGTCGCTGGCTACGACCCGAGCGACAACGGGTGGTGCTTGACGTGTGGGAGCTTGCCGTGCAAAAGACCGGTGGATATCTCTCGTCGCGTGCCATTTTGGCAGTGGTGTCATCGTTCTTACATTGGATTGCGTTCCAAGTAATTGGTACACCCGCCCCAATTGCCTTGGCGTTGTGGGTTGGTGTGGTGTCGCAGTTTTTGCCAGTTATCGGTATCTATGTGGCTGGGGCTTTGCCTCTGTTGCTGACCGTCATTGACTCGCCAATCAAGGGGTTGTTCGTGCTCGGTTTCATCGTGGTGTATCAGCAAATCGAAAACTTCTTCATTGCCCCGAAGATCACGGCCCAAACCATGCAACTGCACGCCGGTGTCGCATTTGCATCGGCGATTATTGGTGGTGCAGTGCTTGGCCCGACCGGAGCAATTCTCGGTTTACCGGCAGCAGCAGTGATTCAAGGAATTTTGTCTTCGGTGGGCAACCGCTATGAAGTCGTTGACGACACGCCAGGTGACACCGAATAATGCGCCGAGTGTTGGCCATGCCCTTCGCCTTGCTGTTGAGCGTGGGATTGTTATTGGCTGCTACCCCCGTTTTTGCAGCACAAGATTCGGGCTCACAAGACTCGGGTGCAACGTCAAGCCCTGCCACTGTGCCCGCCACTGTGCCCGCCACTGGCCCCGGGGGAATCGACCCATATCCGTTGCCATCAATTGCACCAAACATCACCGAAACATTTCGATTCAAACCTGAGTTGCCCCGCAATTCTGGTGTCGGTCGCCGTGTCGTGTACAGCAACTCACTCCAGTGGGTGTGGGCAATTGATGAAGACGAAAATGTCGTGCGTTCAATGCCAGTATCGGGGCGCCGCGGTGTGCCTGCTGCAGGCACCTACAAAGTGACCTCTCAGTCAACGTGGTCGTACAGCCTTGATATAGCGAATGTGGACTTTCGATGGATGACTCGCTTTGCCAAAGGCCCGGCTGGTGGCAACATCGGCTTTCATGAGATTCCGCGCAAGAACGGCAAGGTCATGCAGACCGAAGCTCAACTGGGGTCATTTGCGGGCGCAGGCTGTATACGAATGTCCACCATGGACGTGAAATTTTTGTATCAGTGGGCCAAGCCCGGCACACCGGTAGTCGTTACGCGCTAACGCACCGTCGTTAGAACAGTGCCATCTCTTGTTTGAAGAGGTCAAGCCCGAGGTTGCCGAGGCCGAGCGCGTAGGTATGCCAGGCGCGCAAGTCGAAATTAGCACCATGTCGAGCCTTTGCTTCGTCGCGCATTTGCAGCCACACTCGTTCGCCCAACTTGTACGAAATTGCTTGCGCGGGCCAACCGAGGTAGCGGTCAATCTCCGAGCGATTGAACGCTTCATCGCTAGATGATCGTGCCGACATGAACTCGAACGCCAGTTGCGCGTTCCATGCTTCACCGGCATGCCACGACCAGTTGCTCGGGATTCGCTTCTCACAGTGCATACCGATATCAACGACCACCCGTGCCGCCCGAAATGCTTGCGCGTAGAGATATCCGAGCCGGTACTCGGGTCGATCAAGAAAACCGAACTCGTCCATCAACCGCTCGGCATACAACGCCCAACCTTCACCATGTCCGCTGACGAATTCGTTGCGTTGAAATCGCGACAGCTTCTCGCGGTTCACCACCGCCATTCCAATCTGCAGGTGATGACCTGGCACGCCTTCGTGATATGCGGTGGTTGGCTCGCTCCACAATGCAAATCGGGTTCGGCCGTTTGCCGGATACCAAGTGCTCCCGGGCCGAGTCAGGTCTTCGCTGGGTGGCATGTAGTACTGCGCCGCCGCACCACCCGGGGGCGAAATCTTTGCGTCAATCCGGCGAATTGATTGAGGACTGTCAAAGTGGTCGCCATCGATGAGAAAGTCCATGGCTTGATCCATGAGGTCTTGTAGCCACACCCGCAGATTTTCTTCGCCCTCAATCGAATGCTCCGGTGCAGTGTCGAGATACTCGCGTACTTCGCCGAGTGATGCCCCGGGTTTGACAAGACCGGCACATTTTTTGAGTTCTTCATCGAGACGTCGCACCTCTGCCAAACCCCATTCGTATGCATCATCGGCATCGACACTCATCCCCATGTACCGCTGGCGCGCCAGCGCATGGCGTTCTTCTCCGACACCGTCGCGCGGGTCGGCAACCGGCGCATAGTCATTGCGCAGAAATGCTGCCGTGGCAGCCATCGCTGCTGACGCCCGAAGCGCTGCTGCCTGCAACTCGGCGGTCGGGGCGCCACTTACTGCACTGGCTTGGTTCGCCAGTGCAGTAAAAAACCCAGGGTTACTTGCTGTGCCTGCCCAGCCATCGAGCATGTCGGCAACTGCGAGCACTTGTCGCCGTGGTGCCACGATGTTGCGCTGCATGCCAAGTCGCCACGACTCGCACATGCCGTCAAATGCCGCAGGCACATGGGACATTCGCTCGGCAATGGTGCGCCACTGATCGGGCGTATCGGTGGGCATGAGGTCAAACACCGAACGCGCGTAGTCGACGTTGCCGGCCAGCACACGAATCGCCCGCAGATGTTCACCTGCGGCAAACTCGCGTTCCGACATCTCCAGAGAGTTGCGCAGCACACCTGCCGCGAGTCGGTCGGTATCACTCGACTGGTTGAGCGAATTGAGTTTCGCCAGCGTCTGTCGGCTGAGCGACTCCATCGCTTCGTGGCCAGCAGGGCTGAAGTCGGTCATGAGGTGATCACTGCCGGGGATGCCAAGCCCCGTAGCAAAGCCCGGGTCAAGTTCAGCAAGTCGATCGATATAGGCATCAGAAAGTGCAAAGACGGGTGATTCCATGACTTGCACCCTAAGTGGTGTGATGTGCGAGGCTCAAGCCGTGGAGACAACTACGAATCGCCAGCGTGTGTTGGTAACGGGGGCCTCGTGCGGAATCGGTGAAGCTTTCGCCCACTGGTATGCAGAACAGGGCTTTGAGGTGGTGCTGGCTGCGCGCAATCTCACCGAGCTCACTCGAGTGGCAGCAGCTTTGCAGGCCCGTGGTGCACTCACCCAGGTGATCGTGGCCGACCTGTCCACTAAAAATGGTGTCGAAGATGTCGGCGCACGCTGCGGCTTGCTAGACGCCGTTGTGCTGAATGCTGGCATTACCCATGCAGCAGCAGTGGGCTCTTCGAATCGTGATCAACTTGATGCGCTGGCATATCTCATGTCGGCAGGTGTCGTGCGACTGTGCGAAGTGGTAGTTCCTGGCATGGTGCAGCGTGGCAGAGGGGATGTGGTCATCGTCTCGAGCATCGCTGCCTTCACACCCATGCGAAAAGCAGGCCCGTACGCAGCAGCAAAATCGCACATCACCGCCTATGCGCGCAGCCTGGCCTTGGAGGTAAACGACAAAGGTGTTCGCGTTGCAGCTGTTTGCCCTGGGTATGTGCACACCGACCTGCATCGACGAGCAGGTCTAGATCATCTCTCGCGCAAGGTACCCGGCTGGATGTGGCTGAATCCCGATGATGTGGTGCGGGCAACGCAGCGAGCCCTACGTAGGGGTAAGACGGTCTTTGTTCCGGGTTTGGTGTATCGCTTGGTGTTGCCGTTTTTGTCGTCACGCCTCACCCAACGTGTGTGGCGGCGTCTGACCCGGCGCTGGTAACACTGTGTTTCTCATACCGTGGCGTTGCAGCTGGGTTATTGATTCGCCTTGTCGCGCAGATGTTCGCCAACGTGGCCGATGACGACTCGGCGATGTTTCGCATCAAGATAAAAATAGATTCGTGCCTCGTTACAACGAATATGTGGGCCTAGTTGCACAGCGGCATCATTCCAGATGATCGTGTAGTCGCTCCCGAACTTGTTGATGGCATTATCGCTCACTGATGGCGCAAAGTTGAATTTTTCGGTGCAGTAGGTATTGAACAAGTGAGGCTCGATATCACCGCGGCGCAGGCGGGCCGCGAGATTGTTGAGTTCGACCAGGTTGTCGAGGATGCGCTGGTTAGTTGCGGGTGAGAACTGCAGCCTGCCCAGTCGAGTTTCCACCTCGGGATGAAAATCCAGATTGCTGCACATCCCTTTGGCGCGTGAGAGCACGGCAGCAGTGTTGTTCCACTGACTTGGGTCATCCCGCAGGGAGAGAACGTCGGTAAGTGAGTGAAGGTAGCGGTCACGGTCCTCGGCAATTTTTGCACTGAGGTGCTCGGTTGTCGTCAGATTTTCTGTCAGGCTGTCGTTCTCGTCGCGCAATTCGGTGAGTAGCTGTTCGAGCTCCTGGTTCTTGCGGCGCAATTCGCCGACCTCTGGCGAAGATGTGCTGGCAACCACCTGTTGTATCGGGATCTGTGAGGCGCTTTGAGCGCGGGTGGTCGGGCGCGGCAACAAATGGAGTGCACCGACTGCTGCTGCAATCAAGTCGTTGACGACTTGCTCGTCATCCTTGCCGTGATATTCACCGAGCACGGTGCCGCGAACGGAACGTGGCCAGGCCACCAGTATCCAGCTGGAACTCACCTTGCGTGTGCCATAAAAGTCGTTGAAGCCAGCTTCGGCTTGCGCAGTGGTGAGGTGGTGCACGTGGGCAATACCAGTCAGCACGCGGGCCGTATCTGCCGTGGTGTTCGCGTTGGCACCCTTGGTGCTGGTGCACTCGATGACCAGCGGCAGGCGCCGCGAGGGGGCTTCGATGAATGCGGCAATGGCTGCGCCTTCGTCTTGAGTGGTTGCGCGACTCAGGTTGGCCGACACAACTTGCTGCGCATCACGAACTCGCAATTCGCGGGCGAGACTTGACACGAGTGTGGTGAGAGCAGGCGAGGGTCGTTCGGTACGGGTGCGGGGCAAAATCAGTTGACCAGTTGGCCGCACTTCACGGCGCACATCTACACAGAGGTCGCCTCGTTGATTGTTGAACATCGAGATAAGCGTGACTTGTCGTGCATCATCTGCCGGATGTTGCTCTGAAATGTCGACACGAAACACCTTGTCATTCACGTTGCTACGTGCAGTTACCTGAGTGGTGTTCGTGCGCTTGTCGTTCGGCCAGGTTTGCTCGAGCCATGGTTCGACAACTTGGCCAACCGTTTCACGCAGGGCAAGCTCGGCAGCTGCATTCTTTGGCTTCTGAACGATGAGCGTGACGCCGTAGACGGTAAGCATTGACGATCAACTAACGACTTAACACGAGCTGAAATTCGAGTACACCTGAATCTTCAGTCGAAATTCCAGGAATTGATGGGTTGGGTATCGACCAGTCAGCGAACACAACGGCAACTTCACCAGCGAGAACAATTTGTGAGTCTCGAACCGTGCTGACAATCGTCACGTCGACTGGCTTGGTAACACCACGCAAAGTCAGTGAGCCACTCGCTTGGTGGGTCACGGTGCCGGCGAGCGCAGTTGGGTCGATGGCGATTGGTGAGGTGAGCACAAAGCCAGCAGTCGGATAATTGAGCACATCCATGATGCGGCTTGCGAATTGCGCGTCGCGCCTTGGGTCGTCGCTTTTCACGGTGGTCATGTCGGCGGTGAACTCGGCGTTGGTAACCGTGAGGTCGGCAATGGTCACGCTGCCCGTTACCCCGCTTGTTCGCCCGACGGCAGCTACTCGCTGGCCGAACAGCACCTCGTTGACTCGGTACCCAACTTGTGACTCAGCCACGACATTCCACGTGCCAGTTGGGTCGAGGGCGAAAAAGCCAGTAGTCGCCGACGAAGTCTCCCCAAGTGATGTGGTGGTGGCCTCGCTCACGAAACTGTCGGCGGCTGGCTCGCGAACGAAGTTGATATAGACCCACGGCCCACCAACCACGGCTACGGCCGCTAACACAACGACTCCGATGACGAGTTTCGAGCGTCGTGACATGCCTCGCAGGTTACTGTTGCTCGGTGACATTGGCGAACCTGTCGGGCTCAATCGCTGCGTTGTTGGGCGTGGTGTTCATCTGGCCACAAGTGATTCGGGTGTATGCCAAGCAGAGTGTCGAAGGGGTCTCGGGGCTATCTCACTTGATCGGTCTGTCAGGAACACTGATGTGGTTCACCTATGCAATAAGCACGCAGAGCCTGCCGATGCTGATTTCAAATGCAAACATCGAAATTGCGATCATCGCATTGATGGTGATGCTGGTGCGCAAGCGGGCGCTGCCGTTGTGGCTGCCCGTTACCGTTTCTGCAGTAACTGCCGCGTACTGCGTTGTGTTGAGTGCCGTCGCACCGTCAGCAGTAGGGATCACCGGTGTGCTCATCGGTACGCCAGCGATTTTGCCGCAGGTGTGGCGCGCCATTCGCACTGAGTATCTACTCGGAGTCTCGCCGTCGTCGTATTTGCTCTTGGTTTCAATGAGCCTCGGTTGGTTTACCCACGGCATCTTGATTGATGATGCAATCGTTTCTTATCCAAACCTTTTGCTGGCACCCAGCGCATTATTTATTGCTTGGAAAGCGTGGTCATCGCAGCGCCGCGCTGCACAAGTAAGCGTGGCTTAGCCCAGCGTGATGGTGGCCGAGACTGTCCCGGCGCGCTGATGTGATGCGGTAAGCATCAACTTGGTGCCACTTCTGGCGCGTACCAGCCAGGTTTGCAGGTGTCGATCAGGTGTGCCGTCAGACATCATTCCGCCATCCAACAAAAATCTCGCGCGACCTTCTAGTTGACCGATTCGCACACGTGCCTCGCCCTCGACAAGGTCGACTGCGGTGCCGTCAGCATTGTTGATCTCCACCACTCCAGGCAGCACGATCTTGTTGTTGCGGGCATGCTGGGTAACGGTGGTGGAGAGCCAACCAGTGTTGGCAACACCAAGACGTACCCGCCAAACATCACCACTTATCTGGGTTGCGTCGGCGAGTTTGATTTCTAGCCGTGGTGAAGCCATCGCCTGATAGATGGCCACCTCGGCGTGGGGCGCCACTTCGGCTTTCAGTCGTGACGCTGGGGCGTTACTCCATATATAGACAGCGTTAGCGCCGCCCAGTTCCAGCTTGCCCAGTTGCGGGTGTTCAAAGGGGTACCACGCAACGAATGAACCCGGGGCATGGGTATCGCTCCATGCACAAACGGCCAGATCTTGTGCGGGTGTCGGGCCGACATACCACCAGTCAGTTGGCGAGTGTTCGCCAGTGGCATGGAAGATTGCATCCCAGAATTCCGTGGTCCATGAATACACACCGAGATGGTCGTATGCCCAGTCGTCACCAGCACCACCCATCACATTGGACTTGTCCCAGGTGAGGTCTTCGTACACCGAATGCACGGGGTACGACGTGAGAGGTGTGGAGTGGTCACCAAATTTCTTGAAGATGAACAAATCATTGGGCGGCAATTTTGCATCGGGAAGATTGCTACTTGGGCGCAACATGTAACCACCTGCAGTGTGGAACGCGTTGTAGCCGCACACATTGGGCCGTGCTTTCACTGCCCGCACGAGCGAGAGCACCTCGGGTTCACTCATCGGGTGGTCACCAGAACCAAGCACATCAACTCCCCAACTTGCCGGGAAGTTGCGGTTGAGATCTAGCCCGGCTGGGTCGCGTGGCTGGTCGATAGTGAAGCCGTCATAATTTTCGATGAGACCTTCGGCGAGCAGCCGATAACGCTGCACACCGGTTGGTGCACCAAGTGGCCCGACGGCAATCATCACGCGTGGTTCATCTGGGTGTTGCATCCAGCCACCGTCATCGTCGGCGATGCGCATGGTGAGAATGCGACCGTCACCGTCAATGTCCTGCATATGCAGACCAGGCCAACGGTACCCATCACGCCATGGCCATGAGCGCACACTTGATCGATGAAATAGCGGCCGATCAAGAAGAGCATCTTCAACCCCGTCAGGGTTTACTCGCGGGGCAATATAAAACGTGCGAGTACGCAGTGCCTCGCGCACTGTTGCATCACCCGTAACATGCTTGGTCACCAAGTGGTGGATGATGTACAAAGCTGCAACGCCACCGGTGACTTCGGTGGCGTGAATGTTTGCGTCAATCCAATGCGCTGGCTTGGTGTGGTGTTCTCCAGCCGTTGAATCGGTGATGGTGGCCACGAGCAGATCGCGACCCAGATGTGATTGCCCGTAGCTCTCGACGGTGAGCAGCGTTGGGTGTGCAGCTGCCAGTGTGCGCAGCCAGGTCGCCATTTCGTCGTAGCGCAGAAAGCGATCAAAGTCGTAGGTCATTTGCCGAGGCTAGACCTCGGTGAACGCCGGCAGCCAAACAGTGAGCAAAATACCGTGGATGGCGCAGGATGGTCTGCGACAGCACATGGATACGCCGTAACTTAGGTAGATGCTCGAATCCAAACTGTCACTGCGCCAGACACTGCAGATGCTGCGCTCCGTGGAGACTCCGGCAGTGAGCCGTTTTTGGTTCGGATCACCGTGTCGGTTCGTGCGCCAACTGGATGTACTCGTACATATCGTCTTGCCCGAACTCCTAGAACGGCGCCTGCCGCGCTCAGCTAACTATCTTCGTCGAACCTCACCACGCTGGGGACGCAGTTGGCGAGGGTGGATGCCGACAGTGCCCGGCCCAGATGTTGAAGCAGGCGAGGCGAGTTAGTGGGAGGGTACGCTCACCTGCAACGACGCGCATGCCTCATACACCGATATTTCATCATGTAACTGGTGAGTGGCGCGCGCGATGGCGCGGGCGCATTCACGGTGGCGCAGTTCTCATTGCGCTACCTGCCGGTCTCGTGCTGACGCTTTTGGCGTCGGGCCCGTTGGCAACGACGGCAACGGCGATCTATTCAGCATCACTCGTTGCTTTGTTCGGAACCTCGGCGTCGTACCACTTGTTCGCACGCAGTCATCGGGTACAACATGTGATGCAGCGCATTGATCACTCAATGGTCTATGTATTGATCGCCGGCACGTATACCCCCGTGTGTTTGCTGGCGCTTCCCCTCGCACTCGGCATTCCATTGCTTATTACGGTGTGGTCGATAGCGGTCGTGGGCATTGTGTTGAAGGTCATGTGGAAGGCGCGAAAATTTTCTGCGTCGCTTTATTTGGTAATGGGTTGGATTGTGATCATCGTGCTGCCTTGGGTGTATCAGCGGGCTGGGGCCCCGACACTGATGTTGTATGCCATCGGTGGCATCGTATTTACGACTGGCGCAGTGATGTTTTATCGCCGGTATCCGCGACTTCGACCAGAAGTCTTCGGGTTTCATGAGGTGTGGCATGTGATGACTGTTATCGCTGTGGTCTGTCAGTTTGCTGC
>SYEA01000085.1 GCA_005800965.1 Actinomycetota bacterium
CCGCACGGGTCGCCTCGTTCTTACATCACTCGCCGTGATTCTTGGTACTGCGTTTTTGTCGGGCACGTTCGTTTTTCGTGACACTATTAATCAGACATTTGATCGACTTTTTGCTGATGTATTCCGCGATGTAAATGCCTACGTGCGCTCCACCACGTTCCTCGAACTCGACTTCGGTGGCGAACAACGTGCAGCAACCCCGGTATCCGTGCTCGAGACAGTGCGCGGCGTTGCAGGGGTTACTTCAGCGACTGGCGATATTCAGGCTTTTGCCCGAGTAATCGGCAAAGATGGCGAACCACTCGGCAGTGACGGCAACGGCCCACCAACGTTCGGTGGCATCGCATCATCGGATTCGGCAGGATTGTGGTCAATCACTGAAGGCCGTCTGCCAGTTGGAGCAAACGAGGTGGTCCTCGACAAAGCCACCGCCGACAACGGTGAATTCGTGGTCGGCGACAACGTGCGGGTGGTGGCAGTGCGCGGCACTCGCGAATTCACGTTGGTTGGTATCGCCAGTTATGGCGACATCTCGTCGCCAGGCGGTGCAACTTTTGCCTTGTTTGACCAGCCAACTGCGTCGGAGTTCCTCCTGCAACCGGGCTTCGTTGACGCCATCTTGGTCGAGGGTGACGATTCGGTCAGCGATGAAGTGCTGGCCCAACGCATTAATGCCGCACTTTCAGCCGACTTGAAACTTGAAACCCTGACCGGTGCAGAAATCACGGCCGAAGTGCAGGGCCAAATCAAGGACGTGCTCAACATCTTTTCCACTTTCCTCATCGTGTTTTCTTACATCGCGCTCGGCATTGGTTCGTTCGTCATCTACAACGTGTTTTCGATCACCGCTGCACAGCGTCTACGCGAGAATGCGCTGCTACGGGCCATCGGCGCCAGCCGACGGCAGGTCTCGCGGGCATTGCTCATTGAATCGACGGCAATGGGTGTCGTGGGTTCGGTCATTGGTTTTGGTATCGGCATTCTGCTGTCGCAATTGCTGAGCGCGCTGCTCAAAGCCACTGGCTTCGAAGTCCCGACGCAAGGTTTGGCCATCAGTACATCGGCGTTCGTTAACACCTTCGTTGCTGGCGTGCTTGTCACGGTGCTGGCTGCATGGCTGCCGGCACGACGTGCTGGTCGCGTGCCGCCACTGGCGGCTCTGCGGGATACCGCGCTCGACAGCGCCGGCAACATCACGCGCCGTGTCATCGTGGGTCTCGTCATCGTGGCACTCGGTTGGGTTGGGCTGGTGTCGGCCATGCGTGATGCACCAATTTCAATTCTCGGTTTGGGTGTGCTGGGTGTATTCACCGGCATCCTCGTGCTCGGCCCGGCAATTGCGCGACCCGTCGCGCTGACACTCGGAATCCCGGTCGCCAAATTACGAGGTGTGAGTGGTGCGATGGCCCGTCAAAATGCTGCACGCAACCCCAAGCGCACCTCGCGCACAGCAGCGCCAGTGTTGCTGGGCGTTGCACTGGTCACGGCGTTCACGGCACTGGCTGCCAGCATCCGTTCCGAAATTCGCGACACGTTCGGCGATGCGTTCAGCGGTGACATTGCCCTCACGGTCGACTCGCAGGGATTCGGCGGCATTCCTCTTACCCTCACCGATCAGATTGGTGGTCTGCCTGGTGTGGCTCAGGCAACGGGTGTCGGCTTCACCAGCGTGCGACTCAGCGACCCGAACGAGCCACCAGCGCTCACCCAGGCAGGTGCCAGTCAACGCGGTGTATTCGTGCAGACCATCAACCCCGCCACCATCACTGGCTTGTTCGATCTGGGGGTCACCGAAGGAGATCTGTCATCATTGGGCAAAGACGGCATCTTTGTGGCAGCCAGCCGGGCCGTTGAAAAGGGCTGGGAGATCGGCAGCCGTTTGCAAGTCACGCGTGTTGATGGTGTGGTCATTGATGCCGAAATTCGGGGCTTTGTTTCTGGTGATACAAGCTTTGCCAATTATGTGGCCAGTCGGGAAATGTTCGCCGATAGCCCCACGCCAATCTTTGACGCTTTTGTCTATATAAAGGTGGCCGAGGGCTCGGTAGTTTCCGAGGTGCAGGCTCGAGTTGCAGCAATCAGCAGTGACGCTGGCATCGGCACACTGCTCAGCAAAGAGCAATTCATCGACGACCAAGCAGCCCAGATCAACCAAATCCTTGCCCTTATTTATGGGTTGCTCGGCTTGTCCATCATCATTGCAATTGTTGGCATCGTAATCACGCTGCTGCTCTCGGTGTTCGAACGTCGCCGCGAGATTGGCTTACTACGTGCAGTCGGTATGACCAAGTCACAAGTGCGCACCACGGTGCGCTGGGAAAGTGTCATCACCTCACTGCTTGGCGCAGTGTCGGGCGTGGTACTCGGAATCGTGATGGGTGTCGTGGTGGTTGCCGCGCTTGATGACGAAGGTGATATCGCCTTCCAGTTGCCAATCAATGAAACTCTCAGCATCGTCTTCATCTCGTTTTTGCTCGGTGTGCTCGCTGCGGTTTACCCCGCTTGGCGCGCCACTCGGGTCAACGTGGTGGAGGCAATCGCCACTGCCTGACGACGGTTGCTTAGTCGCTTAGTCGCTCGTTAACAGGTTCAGAAAAGATGAGCGCGGCCGGATGCTGATCAGTCGGTGTGTCATCAACTAGGCGTCGTGGTGCAGTCACCGCTGGCGTGTGCACCGTCTGGCAGCCCGCACACCAATACAACACGCGGTTGGCTTCGCCATGGTGGGTTACTCGCACAACATCGTGGCAACGGCTGCAAGTCTTGCCCTGGCGGCCATACACCGCCAGGCCGCCGTCCACTGACGGGGCGGTAACACGTTCAACACGTTGCAGATTCGCGCGCAACATTTCGTGGGCAAGTTGAACGACCTCGCGACATTCATCGATCGACAGGTCACCAACTCGTGACCACGGGTTGAGTTCGCAAGCCCACAACAATTCGCAGCGGTACACGTTGCCCACCCCGCACATCACCCGCTGGTCGAGCAGCACCTCGGCGATGGTCGTTTCGGCCGGCTCGTAGGCCTGCATGCGGCGCACGCACTCGTCTATATCGGGTGCTTCATGACATAAGTCGGGGCCAAGTCGCCCAAGAATCGGGTGTCGCGCGCGGTCAAAGTCGCGATACGCCTCCACGACTGGCGCCGAAAAACATACGGCGACCCAATCGGCCACACCAATCACAACTCGTGCGCGATGTGGCGGCTTGCGCCAGCGTTCGCCGATTCGATACATGTGCCACGAGCCCGTCATTCGCATGTGGGTATGCAATACGACTCCGTCATCCCACACGATTTCTAGATGCTTGCCACGGCTGCGAACCTCTTCGATGGTCTGGCCAACTCGTGGTGCGATGCCATCCAACCGTGCTGCTTCGAACCGCAACATTTTTTTTCCGATTAAGGCAATGCGCAGCGCAGCGGCAGCTCGATAGATGGTGTCACCTTCGGGCATGGCAACGAGAGTATTCGCATGACGGCCAGCGGCGAGTGATTGTTCGCGAATTTCTCTGCGTAGGTTGGATGTCGTGAAGCCCACCGAGCCCGACGACAACACCGCAATGCCTGCACCAACTGAGCTCGCACCAATCGAACCAGCGCTTGCTGACGATGCACACATGGTGCGTCGCGCCGCCCAGCGCTATGGCACGGTTGGCGCAATGCTTGCGGGAGGAATGGTCGCTTTTGACCGGATTCTGGGGCGTAAGCCCAAAGAACAGCCCGCCGTGGTCATCGAGGCGGCGGCTGAGCCCACGGACATCAACGAAGGTATTTCGCTGACTTTGCAGCAGCCCGATGGAGAGCAGTTGCGGGTATTTGCCCCGCCGCCAGGGCGACGACGTTCTAGGGCAGTACGCCGACGGAGGCCAGCGCCAGGCGAATGAGTCGGTCGTGTCCGCTGGTCATTTCGCGGCGCACCGACTCGCTCACTGCTTCGGCAGGTGAATACCACGCCAAGTCGAGGGCAGCCTGGGTGGGTTGGCAGTCCCCCGACACGGGCACTACGAATGCCAGGCTCACCGCGTGTTGACGCGGGTCGTGGAAACCCGACACCGCTGGATCTGGGAAATATTCCACCACGGTGAACGGTGCTGGCTCAGGTGGAATCTTGGGCAGGGCGAGTGGGCCCAAATCTTTTTCCAGATGACGCAGCAATGCTTCACGAATACGTTCGTTGAGC
>SYEA01000086.1 GCA_005800965.1 Actinomycetota bacterium
AGCCGAGGCGTGTTTTGCAGCACTGGCTGGCTGGTCGTCAAGTTTTGTGGTTTCGGTTGCCGCACCAATCGGCAACAACACCACCGTGCCACCCACACCGTTGGCTGCCAAGGTTGCCACAACGACATGACTCAGCTGGCCACCCTCGCCGATGGCAGCCCTAAGCGCGGCTGGCGTGGTGGGAATCGTGATACCACCCGTCGCGACGGTCGTTGATGCGCGCGAATCCAGCAACTGGTTCCACGCTGCGGCAATGCCGAGCGGCAAGATGAGTGCAGCGACAACACCGGTTGCAACAGCGATTCGCAACGCGCGCACCTGTCGGGCATGAAGCACCGTCACAAAGTTGGCACTGCTTTTTCTGCGTTGGAGCCATACAAACCCCGTGAGCGAATCACCTGCAGCACTTCAGGCGTCATGTGGCTTAGCACTTTGCTGTCTGGGGGCGAAGTGTGGTGCAACTGTTCGCGCAACTCGGTGCTGCTCACATCAACAGGCTCGATGATCAACATCTTCCAATCGCGCTGCGGGTCAGTCACATAACCCGGGCGGTCTACCACCACGATTGTTGCGAGCCGACCAATCTCCACCGATTCGTGCCATGACGAAAAGTCATCGACCAAGTCACGACCAATGATCAAAAAGAGTTCGCTGCCCGGATGCGCTGCCGCTAGCTCGCGCAAAGTGACCACGGTGTAACTCGGGCCGCCACGGCGAATTTCTCTGTCACTGACTTCTAACCCCGCTTGGTCGCGGGCCAAGGCTTGCACCATCGCCAAGCGATCAGCGGCCGGCGTAATGGCTCGATCCGGCGACTTCTTCCACGGGTCGTTAGCCACCACGAGCAGGACTCGATCCAATGCAAACGTGCGCTGGGCGGCCTGTGCCACCGCGAGATGCCCCCGATGCGGGGGGTCAAAGGTGCCGCCGAACACCCCGAGTCGTTGCGGCACGCTGGGAATTCTAGGAGTACCCCACCCCGAGCCCCAAAAGTTCTTCAGCCGCAATCGGCGCCAAACCCAATGATCATGCCAAAGTCGCGGCCAAGGGGAAGCCTTTTATCAGGTCACCGATGACTTTTGCAACATACCCCTTGACATCGTGCGTGACAATCCTGTAACTTTGTCATTCCCCGAGTACCCCCGAATACGCTCTACCCCCCACAAACCCCCCGACGTCACCAGTTTCCCTCCACAGGGCTGCTGGTGTTGTCGTCCCCCAGAAAGCACCCCTCATGTCTGACTCCATCGGTCTTTACCTCAACGACATCGGCAAAGTTCCCCTGCTCAACGCTGAAGATGAGCGCACGCTGTCCAAGGCCATCGAAGCGGGTCGTGCTGCTGAGGCCAAACTGAAAAAGGGTCAGCGAACCGCTGCCGTACGTAAAGATTTGCGCGACGCCAAGCGCGCCAAAGATCGTTTCATTCGCGCCAACTTGCGCCTCGTGGTGTCGATTGCTCGTCGCTATCCACTGCCACAAGGCATGGACCTCTTGGATCTCATTCAAGAAGGCAACCTCGGGCTCGAGCACGCCGTCGACAAGTTTGACTGGCGCCGTGGCTTCAAATTCTCCACCTATGCCACATTCTGGATTCGCCAAGCCATCGGTCGCGCGCTCGACCAAAAAGCCAGCCTCATTCGTATCCCTGGTGATCGTTCGGCAAACTTGCGCGCAGCATTGCGTCAAGGTTCGGGCGATGCCGAAGGTTTGACTGCCGAAAATGCCGAACTGCACCGCCTCACCACCCCGGTGTCGCTGGACAAGCCCATCGGCGACGATGGTGACGCAACGCTCGGTGACTTGGTGCCAAACCACGACATGAGCCCCGAAGAAGCCGTGATGTCACGCGCTTCTGACGACATGTTGAACAAGTTGCTTGACACCCTCGACCCTCGAGCGCGTTACGCCGTTGAAGCCCGCTTCGGTCTGTTTGGTGGCGAGCGCAAGAGCTTCCGTGAGGTCGGTGAAGAGCTTGGCGTTACTGCCGAGGCAGCCCGCCGTCTGGTGAGCCGCGCCGTCGAGTCGTTGCAAGAAGACGCACCCGACTATCTGACCGTATAACTCTGACCGTATAACGTCACCGCACCTCCCTAGCCTGAAAGGCGAGGTTGACATGCCGCGAAATTGGACAAAAACTTCTTGGCAATCACACGAAGCCGCCCAGCAACCGCAATGGCCTGACACGGCGGCCCTTGACCAGGCGCTCAAACAAATCGAGTCGTATCCCCCACTGGTGTTTGCTGGCGAAGCCCGCACGCTGATGGCATCGCTTGGCCAGGTGGCCAACGGCAATGCATTTTTGCTGCAAGCCGGCGATTGCGCAGAGAGTTTCGAAGAGTTCACTGCAGTAAACATTCGCGAGAAGTTGCGAGTAATTCTGCAGATGGCGGTGGTACTGACCTATTCGATGGGTGTTCCCGTCGTGAAGGTTGGTCGAATTGCGGGTCAATTTGCCAAACCTCGCAGCAGCAACACCGAAACAGTCGGCGGCCGTGAACTGCTTTCATTCCGCGGTCACATGGTCAATGACCCTGCACCACATGACGAAGCCCGCATCCCCGACCCCCAGCGCTTGGTGCAGGCATACCACCAGTCGGCCAGCACGCTCAACTTGTTGCGGGCCTTCACCAAAGGCGGCTTCGCTGACCTCAATCGCGTGCACGCTTGGAACCAGGAGTTTGTGGCAACCAGCGCCGAAGGACAGCGTTACGAACAGATGGCTGCCGAAATCGAGCGCGCACTGGCATTCATGCGTGCCTGCGGTGTCGACACCGAAAGCCACAGTGCCCTGCATGAAGTCGATGTCTACACCTCGCACGAAGCACTCATCCTTGGCTACGAAGAAGCACTCACCCGCCAAGACTCACTCACCGGCCAGTGGTACGACTGCTCGGCCCACATGTTGTGGATCGGCGAGCGCACCCGTCAACTGGATGGTGCCCATGTGGAGTTTTTGCGTGGCGTCGGCAACCCAATTGGCGTGAAGATTGGTGTAAACACCACGGCTGACTACGTGTTGTCGCTCTGCGAAGCGCTGAACCCCAACCGCGTGCCTGGCCGCTTGACGCTCATTACGCGAATGGGTGCCGACAAGATCGAAGCATCGCTGCGACCGTTGCTGCGTGCCGTGCGCGAAGCCGGACACCCCGTGGTGTGGATCTGTGACCCGATGCACGCCAACACCTTCACCGCTGACAACGGTCGCAAGACCCGTCACTTCGACGAGATTCTGCGTGAGATTGTTGGCTTTGTTGCTGCGCATCGCGCCGAAAACACGTGGCCAGGTGGCATTCACATTGAACTCACCGGCGAAAACGTCACCGAATGTTTGGGTGGTGTCGAAGCAGTATCGCAGGGCGACCTTGATACTCGCTACGAAACGGTGTGCGACCCACGTTTGAATGCGCGACAGTCAATCGACCTCGCATTCCGTGTGGCCGACATGGTTCGTAACGCCCAGTAACAACAAGTAGCGTCGCACGCGATGCGGGCATTCGAACTCATTGCTGCATGGCCAGTGGACAACGTTGCGGCAGCAGTCGTTGACCGGCGTGGTGAGATTCATCTTTATGGAGACGAGTCGCGCGAGTTTCACCTCGCATCGGTGAGCAAGGTGATCACCGCGTGGGCCGTGCTCGTGGCTTGCGAAGAAGGCACACTGTCGCTGGGTGACGCCATTGGTCAAGAAGGTTGCACCGTGCGACACTTGCTGGCCCATGCAGGTGGTTATGCATTCGAAGGCGAAACCCCGACTGACAAGCCAGGTGTGCGACGTGTCTATTCGAACACTGGCTATGAAATGCTGGCCGCACATCTCGCAGGCCGCAGTGAGATGCCGTTTTGGCAATACGTCGACGAGGCAGTTTTTGCACCGCTCGGCATCGTGAGCGAAGTGCAATCGGGTTCATCAGCCAAAGATGCACGACTCGACGTCGTGAACCTGTCGCTGTTCGTTGCCGAAATGCGGCGCCCACGCTTGCTGGCCCGCGACACATTCGTCGACGCAGTGACTGCGCAATACCCCGAGTTGGATGGCATAGTGCCAGGCCTTGGTCGATTTGATCCGTGCCCGTGGGGTTTGGGGCCCGAGATTCGCGGCGGCAAACATCCCCATTGGACATCACCGCACCACTCTGCGGTCACCTACGGGCACTTCGGCGGCAGTGGCTCGTTCGTGTGGGTCGACCCCATCGCCGATGTTGCCTGTGCGGTGGTCGGCGATCGCGACTTTGACAGCTGGGCTCTCACCCATTGGCCCGAATTCTCTAGCGCTGTGCTGAGCGAACTGTCGTAGTAACGCTCTATTGCAACGCGTTGCGTTAGCTGAGGCGCTCGACGATCATCGCCATGCCTTGACCGCCACCGACACACATCGATTCCATCCCGACGGTTTTGCCCGTGCTCTGCAATCCATTGATGAGGGTGGTCATGATGCGCGCACCGGTCATGCCGAACGGGTGACCAAGAGCGATGGCGCCGCCGTGCACGTTGAGCTTGTCGTAATCGATACCCAAATGCTTGGCTGACGGAATCACCTGCGCGGCAAATGCTTCGTTGATTTCCACCAAATCGATGTCGTTGATGGTCATACCAGCACGCTTCATCGCCTGACGGCACGCTTCGATTGGGCCAAGACCCATGATCTCGGGGTTCAAGCCTGAAACACCCGATGACACGATTCGTGCCAGTGGTGTGAGGCCGAGTTTCTTCGCCTTCTCCGCGCTCATCACCATGACCGCTGCTGCACCATCGTTGAGCGGACATGCATTGCCTGCAGTGATCTGGCCGTCAGGGCGGAATGCCGGCTTCAAACCAGCGAGGCCCTCCACCGTGGTGCCGTCACGCGGGCCGTCGTCTTTGCTCACCACGGTGCCGTTGGGAAGAGTGAGTGGTGAAATTTCGCGCTCAAAGAAACCGTTTTTCTGATTGGCAACTGCGCGCTGCTGCGAACGTGCACCCCATTCGTCCATTTCTTGACGTGTAACGCCTTCAAGCTCGCGCACGTTCTCGGCGGTCTGCCCCATGGCGATGTAGTAGTCGGGCAACCCTTGTGGTGGCGTCCATGCTGGTTGACCGCCGGCAGCGCGGGCCTTGGTGCGCTCACCCGATGGCTTGAAGATGGCGTTCGGTGCGGTATCGCTGGCACCGCTGGCGTAACGGCTGACGGTTTCGACGCCCGCAGCAATGAAGCAATCGCCCTCGCCGGCTTTGATGGCGTGGGCAGCCATGCGGATGGTCTGCAAACTTGACGAGCAGTAACGGTTCACCGTTACACCTGGAACATCATCAAGGCCGGCAAGAATCGCCGCGACACGCGCGATGTTGAAACCACCCTCGCCAGCAGGCTGGCCGATGCCGAGCATCAAGTCTTCGACATCGCTTGGCTGTACTTGCGGCACTTTGGCCATGAGCGCCCGCAGAATCTGAGCAGTCATGTCATCGGGACGCAGGTCGACAAGTGAACCCTTGTTGGCGCGGCCGATGGGGCTGCGGGCTGTGGCGACGATAACGGCTTCGGTCATGGTGTATTCCTTTCGAACTTGAGCCACAGTACCATTCGGGCATGCAACTAACCCCGTTGGACGTCAACAGCTTCGACATCTCTGACCCCGAGTTTTGGGTCGCACCGCGAGAGTATCGCGAATCAGCCTTCGCATCGCTACGCCGCGAGGCCCCGATCAAATTCTTCAACGAAATGACGCTTCTGAATTTCCCGCCTGGGCCGGGCTACTACGCACTCACCAAACATGAGGACATCTGGGCCGTGAGTCGCAACCCCGAACTCTGGTGTAGTGGTCAGGGCTCGAATATCACCACGCTGACCCCTGAACTCAATGAGTTCTTCGGGTCGATGATTGCCATGGATGACCCGAAACACTTTCGCCTGCGATCCATCGTGTCGAAGGGTTTTACCCCGAAAGAAATTGCGCGGGTAGAGGAATACGTGACCGCCAAAGCGCGCACATTGGTTGATGCTTTGCTCGAGCAACATGCCGACGATGAGTTTGATTTCGTCGAGAAGCTCGCCGCGCCGTTTCCGCTGGAAATCATCTGCGACATGATGGGCATTCCACAAGAAGACGCCAAGCAGATTCTGGACTGGACCAACGTGATCCTCGGTGCAGGAGACCCGGATTTTGGCGGAACGCTCGAGAATTTAATGAAGGTAGCGCTCGAGATTTTCTCGTACGCCCAACAACTTGGCGAGTCTCGGTTGAAGAACCCCACCGATGACCTCACTTCGGTGATGATGCAAGCCGAGGTTGACGGGCAACGTATGACCAGCCAGGAGTTCGGCAGCTTCTTCATTTTGTTGGTCGTTGCGGGTAATGAAACCACCCGCAATGCCATCAGTCATGGAATGTTGGAACTCACACGTCGCCCCGATCAACAACGCATCTGGTTCAACGATTTCGAGAAGAACACCCGAACTGCAGTTGAAGAAATCGTGCGATGGGCGTCACCCGTTATTCACTTCCGTCGCACTGCCACGCGCGACACCGAGCTGCGTGGCATACCGATGCCCGCCGGCACCAAAGTGGTGATGTGGTACAACTCGGGCAATCGCGACGAGGATCTCTTCGTTGACCCCTACCGTTTTGATGTGACGCGTCAAATGCAACCGGGGCAGATTGGCTTTGGTGCGGGCGGCCCACACTTTTGCCTCGGCGCCAACCTGGCGCGACGCGAAATTGCGGTGATGTTCGATGAAATTCGCCGCCGTCTGCCCTACCTGCACATCACAGGTGAGCCCGCATATCTGCGCAGCAACTTCATCAACGGCATCAAACGCATGCCGTGCCGTATCAAATAGCGATACGTCTCAAAATCTCCCTGAGGACGATTATTGGATTATCACTCATTGCATCTTCCAATATCTGCTCGCGAATTACGGCCCACTGTGATGCAAGAGTTTGCCGACTTTGCATGCGAAGAAAGTCGAGGTGATCAGAAAACTCCTGATACGAGGGCTCCGTCATCAGCCAGGCTCCCTCAAAGGGAAATGAGAAATAGAATCCAGTCTCTGCGGCTTGTCCGAACATGAGCACCTTGTTGCCACGCCCAAAACTTTCTGTCAAGCTACCCGAGGGTACTCCGATTGTCACATCTGCGGCATCGCTTGCAACGTAGGTCGAGTACGGCACATACGGGTCAGTGAACGAAAGTGTGATGCCTTCAAAAACCTTCTTGTAGTGCTGAATTTCGTCCTCCACATGACCTGGCTCAGGAGTACCAGAAACTG
>SYEA01000087.1 GCA_005800965.1 Actinomycetota bacterium
AAGCGGCCAGCAAGTTGCGGATTGAAATCGATTCCATGCCCACCGAAATTGACGTAGTGGAACGCCGCATCATGCAATTGCAGATTGAAAAAGTGGCACTCTCGAAAGAAACTGACGCTGCCAGCAAGGATCGCCTCGGGGCACTAGACATCGAATTGTCCGAATTGACCGAACAGTCGGTGGGCATGAAGCAACGCTGGGAGGCCGAGAAGCAAGGCATCAGTGCAGTGCGCACATTGAAAGAAGAGTTAGAAGTGCTTCGTCAGCAAGCCGACCGAGAATCCGACCTGGAGAAAAAAGCCGAATTGATGTACGGACGAATTCCGGAACTTGAACGGCGTATCAGCGATGCAACGGCTAATGCTTCGGCTCCGTCCGATCATGAGCGCATGCTCAAAGAAGAAGTAGACGCCCAAGACATCGCCGAAGTAGTGGCCAAGTGGACGGGCATTCCCGTAACACGGTTACTCGAGGGCGAACTTCACAAGCTGGTGCACCTCGAAGAACTGCTGCATCAGCGTGTGATTGGCCAGGACGCAGCCGTCACGGTGGTGGCGAATGCAATTCGTCGCAGTCGAGCCGGGTTGTCTGACCCCAATCGACCGATTGGTTCGTTCATGTTTCTTGGGCCAACCGGTGTGGGCAAGACCGAGCTGGCGCGGGCGCTGGCGTCGTATTTGTTCGATGACGAAAAAGCCATGGTGCGCATCGACATGGGCGAGTATTCAGAGAAGCATTCAGTAAGTCGTTTGGTTGGTGCGCCCCCTGGGTATGTCGGCTACAACGAGGGTGGTCAATTGACCGAGGCGGTGCGTCGTCGGCCGTACAGCGTGGTGTTGTTAGACGAAATCGAAAAGGCTCACCCGGAGGTGTTCAACATCTTGTTGCAGGTGCTTGATGACGGCCGTCTCACCGATGGCCAGGGGCGCACGGTGGATTTCACCAACACGATCTTGATCATGACAAGCAACCTGCCGGTGGAACCAATCGAGTATTTCAAACCGGAATTTGTGAACCGCATCGACGAGATTGTGCGCTTCGCTGCATTAACGCGTGACGACCTTGGCGCGATTGTCGAGATTCAGTTGCAGCACCTGATTGATCGACTCGCCGAACGACGCATCACGTTGGCGGTCACGCCAGCAGCACGGGTTGCACTCGGCGAACGAGGGTACGACGCCGATTTTGGTGCACGCCCACTGAAGCGGCTCATTCAGCGCACCATCGCCGACCCGGCGGCACTGCTATTGCTAGAAGGCAAAGTGTCAGAAACCGCTGGCAACGGCATGATCATCGTGGATTTGGTGAATGGGGAATTCTCCGTCAACCCGTCTGACGCAGGCTAATTAGCCGCACGGCTGTGGTGTTATTCGAATCGTTGTCGTAGGGCATTGCCGTGCGCCGCAAAACCCTCATGATCAGCCAGGGCCGTAATGGTTGAGCTCATGCGCCGCAAGGCTGCATTCGATGCAGCAGCAATTGCAGTGGTTTTCAAAAATGCCGCCACGGTAATACCCGACGAGACCGCAGCAAAACCGCTTGTCGGTAATGCCGCTGGGCAACCGAGCACAAAGTTGGCGGCTGAAAACGGTGTGTCTTGGCCGACGAGAATCTCGCCGGCATTGTTGATTTGCGCCACGAGATCATCGGCACGGGGCCGCTGAATCGCAAGCTGCAAGTGTTCGGGGGCGAACGCGTTGACCACATCGCATGCTTCGCTCAACGATGCGGTGAGCAATGCGCCACCATTCACGCCAAGAGCTGCGCGCGCTGCAGTGGCGCGCACAGAGGGTAGTCGTGCAATGAGGTGATCAAGCTCGCGATCAATTGCATCAATCACGTCACGGTTGGTTGCCACCAACAACACGGTGGAGTCTTCGCCGTGTTCGGCTTCGATTAACAAATCAAGCGCAGCACGTTGAGCATCGGTGGACTCGTCGGCGACCATCATGCTTTCAGTCGGGCCCAGCACCATCATCGTGGCAACCCCATGACGCTGAAGTTCGACTTGGGCTGCAGTTACGGCCGGGCTGCCGGGGCCGACGATTTTTCGTACAGAGTTGATGGTGGCGGTACCAAAGCCGAGTGCGGCGAGCCCAGCCGGGCCGTTGGCGCGGTACACCTCGTTGATGCCCAGCAAGCGACACACCACGAGTACGGCTGGGTCAACGCGTCCTGCGCCGTCGGGCAAGGGCGGCACCATCACTGCTATGCGCGGCACCCCAGCGACGATGGCTGGCACGCCCAACTGATACGCAACGGATGGATAACTTGCTTTGCCACCTGGCACGAAAAGACCAACGGAGGTGATTGGCGTGATTTTCTCGCCGACCTGCGTGCCGGGTGAAATTTCCAACGACCAGTCCGTCATTCGAGCCCGGACCGCTTCGTTAAATCGGCGAACATGATCGATTGCATCGACCAATGCCGTGTGCACTTCCTTGCTTACCTCTGCCGACATGAGTTCGTCGGCACCGACTCGAAGTTGGTCGGGCCGCAGTGACACACCGTCGAAGTGCAGTGTGGCTTCACAAACAGCCGCATCGCCACGTTGGCGAACATCATCAAGCAGGGCGATGATGTCGGCACGCAGCGACGGTGTGAGCACGTCATCAAGGGAGCGATCGGTCAATGCGCGACGCTCATTTCGACTCATGGTCGCCCATTCACGGCGGCGCAGTACAGCGTTCACGTCACGAAACTATCGGTGCAGGTGCGGAATCTGGTGCTGATGGAGCGGGACTCCGAGTAGGCTTTTCTAACGTTCCCACAAGCGCAGGAGCGTCAATGCCCGTCACCGTAGTAGTTGGCACTCAATGGGGTGATGAAGGCAAGGCAAAAGTCATTGACTTGCTGGCTGGCTCGCACAGTCATGTCGTGCGTTATCAGGGTGGCCACAATGCCGGACACACGGTGGTGGTTGGTGATCAGCGTTATGCGTTGCAGTTGGTGCCAAGCGGCGTGTTGTATGAAACCGTCGTTCCGGTAATCGGCAACGGTGTCGTGGTGGACCTGCCGACGTTGTTCGCCGAAATTGACACGCTCGAATCGCGTGGGGTGTCGTGCAAACGTCTGCGAATATCAACGCTGGCGCATCTGATTTTTCCGTGGCATCAACGACAAGATGCAATGAGTGAAGCCCTGCGCGGTGATGCCAAACTCGGTACCACCCTGAAGGGCATCGGGCCGGCGTATGCCGACAAAGTAAAACGAATCGGCGTGCGAGCCGGCGAAGTGCGCGATCGTGAGCGGTTCCGCGTGGCAGTCAAAGATCGCGCGACGCAAGAGAATGCGTTGTTTGCTTCGCTTGGTGAGCCGTTGATGGATGTGGATGCAGTGGTCGCGCAGTATGACGAATACGCACAACGACTACTTGCCTATCTTGACGACACGGTCAACATGTTGCACGGTGCACTCGAGCGCGGGGCAAATATTTTGCTAGAAGGCGCACAAGCGACGTTCCTTGACATTGATCACGGTACGTATCCGTTTGTGACGTCATCTAACCCCACGGCAGGTGGCGCGTGCGCGGGCAGTGGAATTGGCCCGCGCGATATCTCCCGAGTAGTGGGCATCGCCAAGGCGTACACCACGCGGGTGGGCGCTGGGCCGTTTCCCACCGAGTTGCACGGCGAACTCGGTGACCGAATCGTGGACATCGGCCACGAGTTCGGCACGGTAACCGGGCGTCGTCGTCGACCGGGCTGGCTGGATTTGGTGATGCTGCGTCACGCGGTGCGCGTGAACTCGCTTACCGATATTGCACTCACGAAGTTGGATGTGCTCGACGACTTTGACACCATTCGAGTGTGCGTTGGTTATCAGCTAGCAGGTCGCGAGTTGCAGGGCTTCCCCGACGATGCTGAGACTTTGGCGCGCGTGGAGTGCGTGTATGTCGACATTCCCGGTTGGAAGCAGTCGTTGCGGGCCTGTCGCCGCGAGGCTGACTTGCCACGAGAAGTGTTGTCCTTACTATCGCTCGTCGAACAACACACCAAGGTGCCCGTGAGTGTGGTGGGTGTTGGCCCGGAGCGCGATGACGTGGTGTTGCGTGGGGCAAATTCATGATTGAGCGCTACTCGTTGCCCGATATGGATGCGTTGTTTAGTGATGTTGCCCGCTTTGGGCGTTATCTCGAAATTGAGTTGCATGCCCTGGATGCGCAAGCGTCGCTCGGGGTGGTGCCGAGTGCAGCTGCCATTGCCTGTCGGGCACGAGCGCCACAAGTTGATGCGCAGTTCGTTCAGGCCGTGAGCGAACGTGAGGCGATCACCAACCACGATGTGGCTGCCTTTGTCGATGTGGTGCAAGAACACATCGGTGGCGCCGATGCAACTTGGGTGCACCATGGGTTGACTAGCAGTGACGTGGTCGATACGGCGTGGTGTGCGATGTTGCGCGACGCAGCCGAACTTATCGACGCTTCACTGGGTGAACTCATTTCGGTGTTGGTGCGAGAGGCGCGCGCCCATCGTGACACGCCGATGATTGGTCGCACCCACGGAATTCATGCTGAACCCACCACGTTTGGTGCCAAGGTTGCGTTGTGGGCGCTGCAGGTTGATCGCGATCGTCGTCGGATGAAAGCGGCACGCTTCACCGTGTCGGTGTGCAAGTTGTCTGGCGCTGTCGGTACGTATAGCAACATCGACCCACGTGTTGAAGAACATGTTGCCCAGGCAATGGGTCTGCGGGCCGTGCCCGCGACACAAGTAGTGAGCCGCGACCGTCACGCCGAGTTTTTGTCTGCTTGCGCCAGCATCGCCGGCACCGTCGAGATGATCGCAGTCGAACTACGTCACCTACAACGCACCGAGGTTTCAGAAGTGCGCGAAGGTTTTGCGGTCGGTCAAAAAGGCAGCTCTGCGATGCCACACAAACGCAATCCGATTTCTGCTGAAACGTTGTCAGGTTTGAGCCGTGTAGTGCGTGGCAATCTGCAAGCCGGGTTGCAGAATGTGGCGCTGTGGCACGAACGCGACATTTCGCACTCGTCGGTGGAGCGCATCATCCTTCCCGATACGGCAACCCTTGCGTGTTACATGGTGCGTCGCTTGACTCGGCTCGTTGCCAACTGGGAAGTAGACGTTGCACAGATGCGCACCAACCTGGATCTGACGAACGGGGCAATTTTCTCGCAGTCAGTGTTGCTGGTCTTGGTCGAAGCAGGCATGTCGCGTGATGTGGCGTACCGTCTGGTGCAAGAGGCAGCACGACGTGCTCGTGAAACCAATGCTTCACTGCAAGAGGTGTTAGGTGCAATGCCCGAGGTGTCAGAGGTGCTTGACGCCAACGCACTGGCCAATGCTTTTGATGTGCAGCGAGTGCTGCGTCATGCAGGGCGTGCAGTTGACGCGTTGAGCGACCTTGGCAGTTGACGGCTGTGTCGTCGTTGCCTCCGCTCAGTGATGCACGGCACGCCCTGCGTCAACATGTGTTGGCACATTCGCTGAAAACAGGAAACTTCACGCTCAAATCTGGTCGCACGAGTAGTTGGTTTTTGGATACCAAGCAAACAGCGTGTCGCTCTGACGGCATTCTGTTGGTTGCTGATGTCGCGTTGGCGTTGCTACCAGCCAACGTGACGGCAATCGGTGGCTTGACGATGGGGGCCGACCCCGTGGCGTTTGGCATTGCCGCAATTGCTGCTAGTCGTGGAAGAACACTGCGCAGTTTTAGTGTGCGCAAAGAATCCAAGGATCATGGTGTGACCGGGCGTATCGCTGGCGCGCTGCAGCCAGGTGACAAAGTCGCAATCGTGGAAGACACGGTCACACGGGGAGCATCAATCTTTGAAGCGGTCGAAGCGGTGCGCACGTTCGGCGCACACCCCGTGTTCATCACGGTGATCGTGGATCGTGGTGGCACTTGCGCCGAGATGGCACGCGCCGCCAACATCGCGTATCAACCGATGCTCACCGCCCCCGAACTGGGCTACGACTACAACACGTAGGGCGGTGTTTACCGCCGCTTGGTTGCGTGAACAACGAAACACGATGCAGAGACGAGGCCGCGCCAGTCAGTAGGAATCTCGCGTTCCGACGACAACTCATAAAACAGTTGCTGATGGGTATGTTCAAAGATTGGGGGTAGCGCATGAAAGTGGTAGTAGTAAAGACCAGTCAGCACTAGTCCGTTCGGAATCAACAACTCCGCTTCCACCGTGAGCGGATTATGAAGTTTTGATCGAATATTGCGCTCGTCAACGTTCTCAAAGAGTTTGTTGACATCAAGCTTTGGAAATCGTGCTGCAAAAAACTTGATTAATTCATTGCGCACCTTTCCTTCGGTGGCCTGGATCGGGTAAATCTCTTTGAGCAGAAAGTCCGCACTGTATTCATTCAATGAACACAGGGAAAAAAGTTGATTTCGCAAACTGAATATGACGGCACCATCATCGCGAACCTGCTCTGTGAGCACCCGAATCGTTGTAGATGTATCTGATGTGTAGTACACCGAACCGAGGCCAACGATTGCGTCGAAAGGCTTTCCGATTGGATTCGTGAATTTGTCAAGGTCACCTTCAAAAACCCGAGTCGGAGAATGATTTGCTGATGCAAGACGTTGACGGGTGGCAGCAACCATGTCAGTCGATCTATCAAATCCGTAGGCGTCGTAGCCGGAATCAAGCAAAGTTACGAGTGGCACGCCACTACCGCAGCCAGCGTCAAGAACGGTGGTTGGGCGAAGCGCCGAAAGTAGATCTTGGAAGATTCTCAGGCGGTAAACATGATCGGGATAGCGACCCGCATCATGCGAGTAATTTTGTTCGTAAGTTGCTGCTTCCTTACCAAATGCTTCAAAGGCTTCCTCGGAGGCTTGACCAGAACGCACAAAACAAGCGTAATTGACGCGATTAGGAGTGGTGCGGAACAAGGGTGAGCAAACCCTCGTTGCAGAGTTCGTCAACCCGCGAACGAAGAGCAACAATATCGTGATTGGTAATTTGTGAAATTTGGAGCAGATTGTTGCGACCGTCGGCAAGTGCGAGAACATCAATTGTCATACCGATATCGCGTTGGTCAATCTGACCACCAAGCGTTGGATAGAGACCGTACTTACTCAAATGTGGTTCCCCGTATTGAGTTGCAAGGGGAACACAGTTTGATTCCGCCGCAAGAAGAACTTCAACGTAGATGTCGAGTGTACGTTCAAGTGCTGGGGCAGTTACAAAGTCAAGGTCATCAAGTGATGTGTGGTACTCCGGATATTCGTGGTATTTACTTCGCATAATTGATGCAACTGGCAAGTCAATCAGTGGCGAGCAGTACTGACGCTCATCACTACCACGCTGCAGAAAACTGTACGTCTTAAAGTTCGGCGCGTGTCGTTCGAGAACGACCTTGGCAAGTTCGTCTGCATATGTGGTCCCAGTACGAGAGGGCATGTAGGAAAAGTTGCCAGGATCCCCACAGCAGGTAACCACGAATCCAGCCTTGACGAATGTTTGTAAATGTTTGAGATGTTGGCTCAGATAAACAAGCGCCCCAATTGTTTCAGGCAAGAAGACAAATCGGTAGGTGTATTCGCGCGGTTGGGATTTGACCCACTTTGCGAGATAAGTGGAAACGACGGGGCCAGAGAGTTCATTGTTGACCATTGACGGGTGACAGACATACGTTGAAATCAGGATCTCATTTGAGGAGCGCCCCGGAATCACCAAGTCGGCGTAAGAGAGTGACCCAGGTTGTAAGTCAGTGTCGATTTTTACGGTGTAGGTACCAGGTTTGAGTGATTCGCGTTGATGATGCGGAAGACAGAACCCCCAGTCACGCTTGTAGTAACTCGTTACATATGGGATTGCATTCGGTTGGTCAGGTAGCGAGTGAAGATGCGGCTGCAGTTCTTCCAAGCTTAAAGTTGTGGTGGTGGGTATGGAATATCCAACTACGTGCAGGTTGTGGTTGTCGGAGTCAACGATGATGGTCCCGTCGGGTCCGAACAGTTGCGCACGACGAAGATTCCACTCCTCGGGTACAGTCCAATCAAAAGCGGGAGTCCCTGAAGCAACTTCGTGAATAACTAAATCATCTACGAGCTCTTTCAGAATGTTCAGTGATCTACGCACTCCATCTCCAGTAAGGCTGCGAGCGATCGGAAATAAGCGCGAGGCGAGTTCATGCAATTCGTGTCCATTCGCCAAGCCGTGGCGCAGTCGTGTACTTGTCACAAAGCCATCCAATGAATGAACAACATGTTGTGGTCGGGACCGGCGTCGATCCGGTGACCCCGCGCTTTTCAGGCGCGTGCTCTGCCTACTGAGCTACCCGACCATGATTCGGTGTTGCCACCGACTCGCGGTCCCGACGGGATTTGAACCCGCGACCT
>SYEA01000088.1 GCA_005800965.1 Actinomycetota bacterium
CATGCGGCGATACGAACGCTCCAGCGGAAGTTCCCACACGTCTTCGTCGACGGCCTTGCTGGCCTCTTTCACCTGACTGAGGAATCGTGCATTGTTGCCCATGACTCCCGACATCTTTGGACCGAGTGCAGCCGCACATGCGCCGGTCAACGTGGCGATATCGACGATGGCATCGGGCTCCTGCTCGGCGGCCAACGACAAACCGTCAGCCAAGATCAAGCGGCCTTCGGCATCGGTGTTGTGGATTTCCACCGTCTTCTTGTTGCGCATGGTGAGCACGTCACCCATTGCCATCGCGCTGCCAGAAGGCAGGTTGTCGGTGCACATGAGGTACGCCGTCACCTGGTTCTTGCAGCCGAGTGCCTTCAACGTGCTCATTGCCGACAGCACGGCCGCGGCACCGCTCATATCCGCCTTCATCATCGCGTGCGAAGGGTTGCTCGGCTTCAGGCTGATACCGCCCGAGTCGTACATCACACCTTTGCCCACCATGATCAGGTGTGGTGCTGATGACTTTTTGGTTTTACCGCTGGCTTTTGTTTTTGCGCCAGCCTTGCTGGGGCGATACACCAACTTCACCATGCGCGGTGGGTTCACACTGCCCCGGTTCACCCCGATGATGCCGCCGCAACCCATGGCGAGCAACTTGTCTTTGTCATAGACCTCAACGCGCAGCCCGGATTCTGATGCAATCTGTTGCGCACGATCGGCAAACAACTTGGCCGTCAAATGCGCCGGTGGCATGTTGGCAAAATCACGCGCCATGCACACTGCTTCGCCAACAACAGCTCCACGTCGCGAACCGTTGGCCGCAGCACCGAGCGCCTTGGCATCAACCACCAACACAACGGACTTGAGCTTTGAGCCAAACGACTTATCTGACTTGAGCGCACCATAGCGATGGGTGGCCAACATCACACCCTCGGTAACTGCCTGGGCAATCTCAGCACGGTCGCCCCGCCCGACGCCGGCCAACGTCGTTGACAACGATGTGTGCTTGCTCGCTGCTCGTGCCAAGGCTGCTGCAGCGTTGCGCAAATCATGAGCCTTGGCCGAGTTTGCGGCCCCGATGCCGACGGCAATGAGCACGGTCTTGTCGCTCGACGGCACGACGAGTGTCTGGCCAATTTTGCCGTCAAAACCAGCGGCCGACAGTTGCGTGCGCGACAAACCGAGCTCAGCGGGCACCGCTTTGTCGGATGTGACGGGCACCCCGATCACTTCTGTCTTGGGAACTTCGCGGGCGACGCTGACAACTAACTGTGAGTGTTTCATGGCGCCAGCCTAATTGCCGACTTCGGGGCCGCGATAGTTGAGCATGCCTTTCAGGAAGGGGCTAGTCGATCACGCTGCGCACTGGCAGCGACTCACCCTCTTGCCAACGTGCGAGAGTCCACAATAAGTCGCTCAAGCGGTTGAGATATGGCCCAGCATGCGACGGGGCTGGCGCTGCGGCGATGGCATGGCGTTCAGCGCGGCGCACCACGGTGCGTGCCACATCAAGTAATGCGGCAATCTTGTTTTGACCAGGTACGACGAACTCGGATGGTGGCGTGAACTTCTCATCGAGTGCGTCGATCATGTTTTCAAGATGGCTCACCATGGCGGCAGTGACCCGCGACTTACCGTCGGTCAATTTGTGGCGATTTTCCGGCAAGGTTGCCAACTCGGCCATCAACACCCACATGTCGCGCATGATGTGCACGAGCACATCATTGAGTTCGTTTTCGCGACCAAGCTCGGCACGCACCACGCCGATTACTGCTTGTGCTTCATCGACTGCACCATAGGCCCGAGGCAAGGCTGAGTCTTTTGCCACACGGCCCCCATAGAAAAGCCCCGTGGTGCCATCGTCGCCGACTCGGGTGTAAACCTTTTCGCGTGTCATGACAAGTGAACGCTACTTGTCTTAGCCTGAGGAGCACGATGCCAGCCAACCGAAAGTCGGATTATCTCGCGGCAGTCAACGAACGGGTGGTCGTTTTTGACGGGGCATTCGGCACCTACGTCCAGGACCAGAACCTGTCTGCCGACGATTTTGGTGGTGAGCACCTCGAAGGCTGCAACGAACTGCTGGCAATCACCCGACCCGATCTCATCGCTCAAATGCACGAAGATTTTCTCAAGGTGGGGGTTGATGCACTCGAGACCGCCACTTTTGGTTCATTCTCAACGGTGCTTACGGAATACGGCATCGCTGACCGAGCCTATGAAGTCACGCTTGCTGCAGCACGCATTGCCCGCGAAGTGGCCAACTCATACGAGTCTGATGGCCGCTCGCGTTATGTGGCCGGCAGTGTCGGGCCAGGCACCAAATTGCCGAGCCTCGGGCATATCTCGTTCAACGAGTTGCGTGACACTTACGAAGAACATGCACGCGCACTCATCGAAGGTGGTGTCGATTTACTACTGATTGAAACCTGCATGGATCTGTTGCAGATCAAGTCAGCGATGCAGGGTGGTCGTCGGGCGATGAAAGCAATGGGCCGTGAGGTGCCCATTCAGGTGCAAGTCACGATGGAAACCACTGGCCGCATGTTGGTGGGCACCGAAATCGGTGCGGCGCTCAGCACCCTCTTGGCGATGAAGCCGGCAGTTATCGGCATCAACTGCGCCACCGGCCCCGCCGAAATGCAAGAGCACCTCCGTCATCTCTCGCAACATTGTCCGATTCCCATCAGTGTGTTGCCCAATGCCGGCCTGCCGAGTGTGGTCGACGGCCGAACGCACTACGACCTCACACCAGCACAACTCGCTGAATTCCATCGCCACCACGTGCAGGAACTTGGTATCAACGTGGTGGGTGGCTGCTGTGGCACTACCCCCGAACACCTGCGCCAAGTGGTCGAAGCCGTGCGTAACATCACCCCACTGCGTCGCACTCCGCATCAAGAGCCGAGCGTTACTTCGCTGTACTCGCCTGTCACGCTGAAACAAGACAACAGCGTGCTGTACATCGGTGAACGCACCAACGCCAACGGCTCGCGAGCATTCCGCGATGCAATGTTGGCCGCCGATTGGGACACCTGCACCAAGATGGCTACCGAACAAATTCGCGAAGGTGCCCACGTGCTGGATGTTTGTGTCGACTACGTCGGTCGTGACGGTGTCGCCGACATGGCCGAAGTTGCAGGTCGCTTCGCCAGCCAAGCCAGCGTTCCCCTCGTGTTGGATTCCACCGAACCACAGGTGCTCGAAGCAGCGCTGCAGTTGGTGGGTGGCCGCTGCATCTTGAACAGCGCCAACCTCGAAGATGGCGAAGAACCTGGTCGACGCATGGATCGCATCTTTTCGCTTGCCCGCGACTACGGAGCTGCTGTTATTTGTTTGTTGATCGACGAACGCGGCCAAGCCCGCGATGTGGAGTGGAAGATGGAGATCGCCCATCGCCTGCACAAGATCGCGACCGAGCGCTACGGGTTGTCGGCTACCGATTTGATTTTTGACCCGCTCACGTTTCCACTCACCACGGGTGGCGCCGATCTGCGTCGCGACGGCATCGAAAGCATCGAGGCGATTCGCCGCATCAAACAAGAAATCCCTGGTGCACTCACGGTGATGGGCCTCTCCAACGTGAGCTTCGGCATCAACCCGGCCGCCCGCCAAGTGTTGAACAGCGTGTTTCTTGATGCCTGCGTCAAAGCGGGCCTTGACGCTGCCATCGTGCATGCCAGCAAGATTCAGCCCTTGGCGCGCATCAAGCCCGAGCATGTCACGTTGTGCAACGACATCATTTTCGACAAGACCACCGACACCTACAACCCGCTGCAACTGTTGCTTACTGCGTTTGAAGGCGTGCAATCAACCAAGCAAGAAAAACCCGACCGCAGTGGTTGGCCGGTGCGCGACCGCCTGCGACAACGCATTATCGATGGAGAACGCGACGGCCTCACCGCCGAACTCGACGAGGCGCTCGGTGAGGGCATCAAAGCCCTCGAGATTGTCAACGACGTATTGCTCGACGGCATGCGCGAAGTTGGCGAACTCTTCGGCTCGGGTCAGATGCAATTGCCATTCGTGCTGCAAAGTGCCGAAACGATGAAGATGGCCGTCAGCCATCTCGAACCGCACATGGACAAAGTCGCTGGTTCGTCCAGCAAGGGCAAGTTGGTGCTCGCCACGGTTAAAGGTGACGTGCACGACATCGGCAAAAACCTGGTCGACATCATTTGCACCAACAATGGCTACGAGGTGCACAACATCGGCATCAAGATTTCGATCAGCGAAATGATCGCCAAGGTGCAAGAAGTCGACGCCGATGCGCTCGGCATGAGCGGTCTACTCGTTAAAAGCACGCTCATTATGCGCGACAACCTCGAAGAACTCAACACCCAGGGCCTGGCGCGAATTCCGGTCATCCTCGGTGGTGCAGCACTCACTCGCAGCTACGTCGAGCGTGACCTGCGCGAGGTGTACCAGGGTCGGGTGTTCTACGGTCGCGACGCATTTGAAGGCCTGCACACTCTCGACAAGTTGATGGATATGAAGCACAGCGGCACCGATGACCCCGACTTCGGGCGCATTCCCACGGGTCGTTCGCTGGCCGAACGCCGGGCCCCGAAAGAGACACCAGCCAACGTGCCGCGGCGCTCACCCGAGGCAGCCGTCGATAACCGTGTGTTCACGCCGCCGTTCATCGGCTCACGCGTGATGAAAGGCATCAGCCTCGACGAGATCGCCGAGTATGTGAACGAAACGGCGTTGTTCCGCAACCAGTGGCAATACCGACCACTCGAGGGCGAAAACGACGAAGACTTTAAGTCGCGCATTCGTCCAGAGTTGCGCGAGCAGTTGGCACAAGCCAAGGCGTCCGGCATTTTGGTGCCGCAACTGGTGTACGGCTACTTCCCCGCCAACGGTGACGGCAACGACGTCGTGATCTGGACCGACGAGTCACGCACCACCGAACGGATGCGCTTTTCGTATCCACGCCAAGACGAAGCCCCATACCTGTGCATCGCCGACTTCTTTCGCCCGATCGAAAGCGGCGAAATTGACTACGCCTCGTTTCACATCGTGACCATGGGGGCCAAGGTGAGCGAGGCTGCTGCCGAGTTGTTTGCCAAAAACGAATACCAAAAATATCTCAACATGCACGGCATCGGCGTGGAAATGGCCGAAGCGCTCGCCGAGTATTGGCATCATCGCATTCGCAGCGAGTGGGGCTTCGTCGATGAAGACGGCCCGAACTTACACGGCTTGTTCCGCCAGCAGTATCGCGGCGGGCGTTACTCGTGGGGTTATCCCGCCTGCCCAGACCTCGAAGACAACGCAAAGGTGGCCGAACTGCTCGAAGCCGGACGAATCGGCATCGTGGTGAATGAAGAAACAGGTTGGCAATATCAGCCCGAGCAAACTACTTCAGCAATCATTTGTCACCACCCGCGCGCCAAATATTTCGTTGCCCGCTGACTCAAACCGAGTGCGACTTCTCCCACGCTCGAGCCAGTGCTGCGTATTTGCCACCGAGTGCAACTAGTTCATTGTGGGTGCCCGCCTCGGCAATGCGCGCCTGATCAACCACGACGATTCGATCGGCGCGCTGCACGGTGGACAAACGATGCGCCACCACGATGGTGGTGCGCCCTTGCATGAGTCGCTCGAGGGCGGCTTCGACCTCGGCTTCGGTGCCCGGGTCGAGATTTGATGTTGCTTCGTCAAGCACCAACACAGCGGGGTCGATGAGCGCCGCACGACCAAGCGCCACGAGTTGTCGCTCACCGGCCGACAGGCGCGTGCCGCGTTCACGCACCTCGGTGTCAAGCCCTTCGGGTAGTCGTTCGAAATGGGCCAGCACGCCGAGCCGCTCCAGGGCGGCTTCGACTTCGGTATCCGAGGCGGTGATACGTGCCAATCGAACGTTCTCACGAATCGTGCCGTTGAACAAAAACCCTTCTTGCGGCACCACCACGATGCGCTCGCGCAAGCTTGCATGCGTGCCCTGGCGCAAATCGACACCACCGTAAGTTACGAACCCCGTTGTTGGGTCGTATAAACGCGACATCAGTTTGGCCAAGGTGCTCTTGCCCGCACCAGTCGGCCCAACGAGTGCAATCCGTTCGCCATCACGCACCGTGAAATCAATGTCTTGCAGCGCTGGCGTCGTACCGGTGGCGTAGGTGAAGCCCACCCCGTTGACCACGATGTCACCACGATTGGGCAACGCAACGGCATCAATCGCCTCGTCAACCTCGGGGGTGGCATCAAGAATTGCAAACAACTTATGCAGTGCAGCGGCCGCTGACTGCACGCCGTTGTACAACTGCGACAACTGCTGCACCGGGTCAAACAAACTGGACAACAACAAAATGAAGGCGACCACGGTGCCCAGCGAGACCGTGTCACGGTGCACCAACCAACCCCCGATACCCACGACGAGAGCAGTGGCGACCACACCCGAAAGCTCGACCAGACCGAAGTACCACGTGCTGATACGAATACTGCGCACATGGCTGTCAAACAGCGAGCGATTTGATTCTTCAAAACGCTTGATCTGGTGATCTTCTTGGGCATAAGCCTGAATCACACGCACGGCCGCAATGCCCTCTTGCAATGTGCCGAGGTTTTGCCCGACTCGCTCGCGCACCGTGAGATACGCCGTGTTCGAATCGCGTTGAAACTTCACCGACGCAATCACGATGACCGGAAACACGATGAGCACGACCAAAGCCAATTCCCACGACAAGATGAACAACACAGCAAGTGCCAGCACGACCAAGAAACCGCTCGCCAAAAACTGCAGCAGCCCCCACTGAATCAACTCCCCCATGGTTTCGATGTCGGCTGTCATGCGGGCCACGAGCACTCCGGCTTTGTTGCGGTCGTAATACGCCAATGACTGACTCTGCATTGCGGCAAACACTTTGAGCCGCAGCTCGCGCAAGAACGACTCGCCCGTGCGATTGAGGAACACGTACTGCATGCGGCCAAAGACATACGCCAGGGCGGTGATTACGAGGTACGACCCAACCGAAAGATTGAGTTGGAACAAGTCACGGGCCCGAATGCCGGCGTCAATGCCATGGCGCACCAAGACTGGTGCTGTCAATGTTGCACTGGTGGTAACCACCACACAACCAACTGCTGCATACGCAGTGCGCTTGAACGGTGCCGCCATTCGCATGACGCGCAACATGACCCGGCGTGTCTCTGACTTATCCAACTGATCTTCAGGGGCGACGCCCCCACCCATTTGAAACATCTAGTCGACCACTGAACTTTCATCTACGAATGACGCCAACACTTCGCGATATCGCTGACTGGTTTCGAGCAGTTCGCGGTGCTGGCCCACTGCGGCAACTCCACCGTGGTCAATAAATACGATGCGATCAGCCAGCGCGATGGTGCCGGGTCGATGAGCAATAACGATCGTTGTGCGACCCTTCATTACCGTTTGCATGGCATCGCGAATTTCGTGTTCTTTGCTCGGGTCGACTGCGCTTGTCGCGTCATCTAGTACCAGCACCCGTGGGTCGGCAACGATGGCGCGAGCAATGGCCACACGCTGACGCTGACCACCACTCAGCGAAAAGCCGCGCTCGCCAATCGGTGTGTTGTATCCGTTCGGCAGCTGCAGGATGAACTCGTGGGCGCCGGCCAATCGTGCTGCGCGCTCGACGGTGGCCTGGTCGGCATCTGGTTTGGCAAAGGCAATGTTGTTGCGAACCGTGTCGTTGAACAAAAACGTGTCTTCAAATACGACCCCCACATTGCGACGCAATTCGTGAACATCCAACCGCCGCAAATCGATGCCGTCGAGGGTGATGCGTCCGTTGACCACATCGTAGAAACGCAGCAACAATCGCACGACGGTGCTCTTACCCGCCCCAGTGGCACCGACCAGAGCCACCGATTCACCAGGGGCGATGGTCAACGAAAAATTACGCAGGATCAGATGGTCTTCGCCGTATCCAAACGAGACATCGTCAAACGACACAGCACCCACGGCAGTTGCCATCTCGCGAGATGGGAGTGCGTGTGACCGTTCGGGGCTTTGTACGGCTGGCTCGGTAGAGAGCACCTCTTGCACACGCACGAGAGCGGCGGCGGCACGCTGACCAAGCGCGACCATCATCCCAATATTGCGCAGCGGCCAAACCAGCATGGTGAGATACACGTTGAAGGCCACAAGATCGCCAATGCTCAAGTCACCATTCACCACTCGATGGCCGCCGTAACCGAGCACGGCAATCAGGCCAAGCGAGGGCAACAAATCGATGGCTGGCAAAAAGCGGCTGCGAATACTGGCTGCGTTGAGTGATACTTCGCGAATTCCATCTGCTTCTTTGCGCAACTTGTTGAATTGCACACTTTCCGTGCCCAGACCTTTTACGACGCGAACACCAGAGACGCTTTCTTCAACCACGCTGGCTAACTGGGCCTGTTTGTTCTGCACTGCCAGCACAGCCGGATGAATGCGGTTCGAAAATCTTCGCGATGCCACATTGATAAATGGCAGCGGGGCCAAAGCGACGATTGCCAGACGCCAGTCGGTGAATGCCAAGATCAAGGTCACCGCAAACAGTTGGCTCACATTGCTGAGGGTGATTGGAATCATCACCACGAACTGCTGCACCTGCTGTAGGTCGCTTGATGCTCGACTCATCAGCTGTCCGGTCTGGGCGCGATCGTGGTAACCCACATGAAGCCGCTGAATATGGGCAAACATGCGTTCCCGTAACAACGTCTCAGTCCATCGACTTTCACGAAATGCCAGATAACGCCGACCAGCGGTCAACAAACCAGTGGCCAGGCCAGCAGCAGCAATAAACAACGACCACGACAGCAGTGCACCGTTGCGTTCAATGCCTTGATTGATTGCTGCTTTCGTAAGTTGTGGCACAGCAACTTTGGCTGCTGTCCACGTAATACCGATTACGACGCCCAGCACCAATGCCCGCCGCTGATTCATCAGCACCTGCCACAACAGCTGCCACCCCAAGTTGCGTTGCGCGCGCGCTTGCTCTTCGGCCCCGCCTTTGGAGATCGCGGCGGCGTCGGGGTCTACGGCAGTAACGGTCACGTGGCCGACGGCGCAAGTGATTCAACAGCCGACCAAAAACTCACTTCAGGATCAAAAGCCAAGATCGCCAGCGACGACGTGTTGACACCATTGGCGAAATAGCGGTCAATCTTCGCGCGGCATTCGGCGGGCGAGCCATGCACCACCAAGTCGTCGACCACCGAATCCGGGATTGCAGCCAATGCCGCCTTGCGATCGCCGGCTTTCCACGCGTCCCACATCCCGGCAAGTGCCTCGCCACGGCCCAGCCAACGATGAAACTCGGCGTACACCGGCACGTTGAGATACGCCGCGATGGCAAACCGCGCACCAGCCCGAACTACATCGGCATTTTCACTCGGACACACAAATATGCGCGCAACGATCTCTTTGGTTGCAGGGTCGGCGCCTGCGGTGCGCGCTGCGTCGTGCACCACCTTGGTTACCGTGCGCACATCGTCTGGCGACAACCAGTTGATGATGGCACCATCGGCTTCGCGACCCGCGAGCCGCAGCATTCCTTCGCGAAGTGCCGCAACCAGAATCGGTGGCTGCACTTCGGGTCGCACACCAAGACGAAAACCATCGACCTTGAAGGTGTCGTATTGCTTGGTGACTTTTTCACCCGTGAGTGAATCGCGCAAGAAGCGCACTACATCCCGCACTTTTTTGTAGGGCTCTACGAACGGCACGCCATTCCAGCGCTCAACAATCACGTTGCTCGACGAGCCGACACCGATCGCAAAGCGACCAGGTGCAGCATCAGCCAACGAAGCCACACTCTGGGCAAACAGCGCCGGGCTGCGCGTGTAGGCCGGCACGATTGCCGTGCCGAGTCGCAACCGTGGCTCCCACGCCGCCGCCATCGCCAGCGGAGTAAAGGCGTCGGCACCATCTGCCTCAGCAGACCAAATGTCGCTATAGCCGAGATCCGACAACTGTCGTAACTGTTTTTCGTGGGTGTGTAAATGACCGGGTAGTGGCACGGTCATGCCGTTGCGACGTTGCACGGGTCAATTCTTCCACTTTCGAGCGATGCAACTCTGACTGGCGGTAGCCAGCAATGTGCCGTCTTCGGCGAACATCTGGATGGTGCCATGGGCAAAACCGCGCTGCACCGACTCGATCTGGATATCGAGCATCACCCAGTCGGTGGGCACCAAATGGGCAAACCGAATGGTGTTGTCGAGGCTGTTGCCACCCGCGCGCAGACCCAACGCTTGGCCGGCGGCCATCGGCACAAAGTCGCCGAGAATTCCGAGGGCAGCGGCATCGATCCCGTCGACGAGCGACTTGATGCGCACCCACATGATGGTCTGGCCATCCCCTGGCGTGCCATCGAGTTCATCAAGATCTCGGCCCTTGGCGATACGCATATCAAGTGCTTCCATGATTGAGTTCGCATGAGCCGCACGCAAGGTGCGCGGTCGAGACTCGCTTGGTGAAACAACCGCGGGCATCGTGACGAATTGACCCGACGCAGCAAAATCGCGATCACCGAGGGCAGCGTTGACCGTGAGCACTTCGCGATCGTCCACTCGACACACCGCTCGCGCCTGCGTGACACTGCTACCCGATACGGCCACAGTCACATCAATCTGCACGTGCTCATCACGTTTGGCATACGACAAATACTGTGCCGTAGCCCACGTGCAGCGTCGTTGCGATACCGTCTCGAGAGCAGCGATTCCGGCGCCAAGACCAGCCCCACCAAACAAAAAGCCGCCACTGGTGGTGAGTTGCGGTATGACGGAAAGCGAAAATGTGGTCTCTGACTGCTGCACAAGCCCAAGAAATGCGCGGGCGTCCATCAATGACAGGCTAACGACGCAAGCGTCATACGATTAGGGCGTGGGCGATACTCCCTGGCTGGGCGACACGGTTTCACTCGTCGAAGCATTTCGTCGTGGTGAACGCTCCCCCGTCGAAGAGCTCCAAGCGACATACGACGCAATTGATGCCAGCAACCTCAACGCGTTTTGCTTTCTTGATCGCGAACGTGCGTTGGATGCCGCACGCACCGCCGATGTGTCACTGCCCTTCGGCGGCGTACCGATTGGTGTAAAAGAATTGGAACGCAACCTCGGCTGGCCCGACACTGACGCCAGTTTGATATTCAAAGATCGCATCGCAGACTCGACCGACACCATGCTGTTGCGCGCACGCGCTGCTGGTGGTGTGTTCGTTGGTCAAACCACTTCGAGTGAGTTCGGCGGTGTGAATCTCACTCGCACGTTGTTGCACGGTGCCACTCACAACCCATGGCAGCACGGCCGCACCCCAGGTGGTTCGTCGGGGGGAAGCGCTGCTGCCGTGGCCGGCGGTTTGGTTTCCATCGCGACTGGTGGTGACGGCGGCGGCTCGATTCGCATTCCCGCTGGCTTCACTGGGCTAGTTGGCTTGAAGGCAACATATGGTCGGATTCCGCGCGGGCCTGGCGCCTCGAACGGCAACCTCACCACCACCACGGGATGCTTGACGCGCAGCGTGCGCGACACAGCCCGCTGGTTTGATGTGTGCAACGGCCACGAAGACCACGACCCGCTCAGCCTGCCGCGCGTCGACGGCTGGGAAGCGGGTCTGGGCAGCGTGCCGACGCGTGGGTTGCGGGCAATCATCGTGCCGAACTGGGGCTCGGCGGTGGTGTCACCTGCCATGTGGGCTGTGCTCGAAGAAGCCGGTGAACATCTCATCCGCATCACTGGCATGCATCGTGTTGACGGTGTCAATACCGCGCTGCCGCGATTGGGTGCCGCCTGGTCGATTACTGGAATGGCAGCACTCGCGTTTGAGTTGCGCGATCATTGGCCCGCTTGCGCCGACATGCTCACCCCAGAAATGCGTTACGGTCTGCAGCACACACAAGATTTGTACGGCACTGAAGCACGCGGCAAGTTCGAAACTCGTCGCATTGAACTCAACCGCCGCATGGCCGACATTCTTGGCGAAGTCGACGTCATCATCACCGCCAGCAACCCCGATGTTGCTTTCAACGCGCAAGGCCCGTTGCCCGACACGTTCGGCGGTGTGGTGGCTGGTGCAGGCAACAACGGTGTGCTCACTTTTCCGGCCAACATCTACGGCAACCCCGGCATCTCGATTCCGGCTGGCAGCGTGGACGGTTTGCCGGTTGGCTTGCAGGTGATGTCGCGCCACTTCGCCGAACCACTGCTTCTCGAGTTGGCTCTCGCTTACGAACGGTCACGCCCGTGGCCGCTCGTCGCCCCGCGTTGACTTGCTCTAGACAGCGAGCAACGCTCGCGCAATCAAATCGGTGCCAAAGCCCATCAGAATGGCCAGATAACTCAACCCTGTTGCCGCCATGACTGCCGAGTAACTGCGTTCGCGCAATGCCGCGCGCGTAAACCACGCCAACACCCCTGTGAGCAGCGCGCAAGCCAACCAAAACCATCCGAGCACACCATCCCAGCCATCGTCAATCGTGCCGTTCAACACACTCACCATGCCCGTAGGGATGAGCAGCACCACCATCTCGAGCAACCAGATGACCAGCAACACATTGGTGAGCTGATTCAACAACTTACGTGGCATGCCGGGTTGCACTAGGTACCAGTGGCCAAGCAGCATCGCGTCACTAATGGCGCCAAGAAAAACCGCACCCACAATCAATCGCACGAACCACAACGCATCGGATTGATTGTCAACCGACAAAGCAGCGACACTTACACCGACAAACCCGGCAGCCGTGGCCAGACGATCTAGCAGAGTGTTGCGGCGCGCAAAGCCAACAATTGCTAACGCAGCAAGCACGAGCGCCGCCACTTCGCGGATGACGATTCGATCCAAGGCAAAACCCAGTGCAGCACCACCCAAAGCGATGGTGGCGTACACGCCACGCAGCAACTTGGCGTAACCAACCGAAATTTCACCCGAGCGAAAGGTGAACCACAGGAACAACATCCCACCGCTCGCCCACTGCAACATCACTGTTGCAGCGTCGAGTTTCACAAAACAACCAACTCACGCGGGGTGGCGTTCATCCGCAACGGGCCATTGGCGGTAGCCACCACGATGTCTTCTAGTCGCATGCCCCATTTGCCCGCCACGTATATGCCGGGTTCGACGCTGAATGCATGCCCTAGTGCAATCGGCAGATGATTACCGCTCACCATGTAGGGCTCTTCATGAGCCTCCATACCGATGCCATGACCTGTGCGATGAATAAAAAACTCACCCCATCCCGCCTCGGTGAGCACTTGGCGCGACGCGGTATCCACCGATTCGCAGGTGGCACCCACTTGACCAGCCATTACGCCCGCTTCTTGGGCTCGTTGCAGGTCGCTCCACGCACGTGCGATATCTGACGGCGGTTCGCCAATGTGCACGCACCGCGTGATGTCGCTGCAATAGCCATTCATCGTGCCGCCAAAATCACACAGCACGATGTCACCGTGGCGAATCATCCGCGCACCTGCATGGTGGTGCGGGCTTGCTGCGTTCTCACCAGACGCAACGATGGCAAAGTTGACCACATCGTGTCCTTCGGCAATAAGTCGCGCCGAAATATCGGCCGATACCTGCGCTTCGGTTCGCCCGACGAGTGGTATCGCCCCACTTTGCAATTGGGCTGCAACTCGATCAGCTGCTGCACCAGCCGCCACGAGTGCTTCGATCTCGGCAGCGTCTTTTTGAATTCGCAGCGGGCCAACCACGTCGACTGATCGCACGAACTGTCGACCCCCAAGATGCTTGAGTAACTCGACCAAGAATCGGGCCCACATCTGGTCGCCGATAGCCACATTTCGTGCTGTGCCAATCAAGCCCGCCGTAATGGCAATCGGGTCGTCGGTTTCGTTCCATGCCACCAGGTCAAACACCGTTGCATGATGCTCGACACGCGGTGCTTCGAGACGTGGCACCACGAGCGTGGCGCGCTCGTGCGTAACAACCAACGCCGTCAAACGCTCGAGCGGCATGGCGTGATAGCCAACAAGAAACGGCAGATCAAAGCCCACCGACACCACCAGTGCATCAACGCTCCGGCTGCGCATCTCGGCACGCACTCGTGCCAAGCGCTCGGCATATATCGCGGGGCCCGCAGTTGTGGTGTTGCGATGACTCATCGGCGCACCAGCACGGGCATCGCAACCGAAACAGCAACGGGTGCCGCCACAGCGACAACGCCAGCATCAGCGGCTGCTTGCTTGGCGTGATAACTCGAACGTGTCAGCGGGCTCGATTCCACATGGGTGATACCCAACGATTCTCCGTAGGCCTTGTAGTGCGCAAACTCGTCTGGGCTAGCCCAGCGCACCACCGGCAAATGGTCGTTGGTCGGTCGCAAATACTGACCGATGGTGACGATGCTCACGCCCACGCAGGCTAAGTCGGCAAGCAACGACTCCACTTCGTGAGTCTGCTCACCCAACCCAAGCATGAACCCCGACTTCGTTACTAGCCCAGCGCGACGCGCACGAGCCAACACCGACAGGCTGCGCGCATAACCCGCCGACGGCCGCACGGTTCGCTGCAGTCGGGCCACTGTTTCAATGTTGTGGTTGAACACATCAGGGCGGGCGTCAAACAGCAACTGCAGCGACGCAGTATCACCTTTGGCGTCTGACACCAAGGTTTCGATGGTGGTGCCCGGGTTGTGGTGGCGAATCTGGTTGATGCACTCCGCTACGTGGCTCAACCCACCATCGGGAAGATCATCGCGCGCCACCATGGTGAGCACTGCATGTTGCAGGCGCATTTGTGCCGCGGCCGAAGCAACACGCAGTGGCTCGTCGACATCGGGAAGATCCGGTTTGCGGGTGTCGACCAAACAGAACCCGCAGGCTCGCGTGCAGCGTTCGCCCAAGACCATGAACGTTGCGGTGCCATCGCGCCAACACTCTGACAAATTCGGGCAACCTGCTTCTTCGCAAACGGTTACCAGATGTGCATCACGCAGAATCTTTTTGGTTGCCAACACTTCTGCACCATGCGACACGTGCGGACGTAGCCACTCGGGCTTGCGCTCATGAATCTGCAACCCAACAAAATCTGGTTCGTACTCCCAAGCCACATCTGCTCGGTCGGTCGTGCCCCAGCGTTCGCTGGCCAACCGAGCCACCACATCGGCCACTTCGCGCAGTGTTGCTGTCGAGCCCTCTTCACGTAGCGATGTGACTGGCCATTCGCCAATGCCACACGGCACGATGTGCTCGCGCATGTAGCGCAGGTCGGGTTCAACATTCAGAGCAAAACCGTGCATTGTTCGTCGGGCAGTGGCCCCGCGCGCCACACGCACCCCGATGGCGCAAATTTTGCGGGCCCGTGGTGTGCCGGGTTCAATCCAAACACCCGGGTAACCGGTTTGGCGACCAGCAACCACACCCAATTCGCCCAGCGAGTCGATCACTAACTGCTCGACGCTGCACACATACGCAGTGATATCCGCGGGCGAGGCGTCACCATGCTTGCCTGGCAACGAGCGAATCGGATACACCACCAATTGTCCGGGCCCGTGGTAGGTGATGTCACCCCCGCGATTGACACGCACCAAATCGGCGCCGACTTCGGCGGGGTCGCACTTCAAATTTGTCACGAGATCAGCCGATGCCCCATAGGTAAACACGTGATGATGCTCGAGCATCAACAAGTAATCGTCTGTTGAATGGGCGAACAATCCCTCTTGCAGCGCAAGGGCGTCTCGATAGTTGACCCGCCCGAGCCAACGTGCGCGCATGTTAGAGCTCCGCTAACCAATCCTGGGTTTCAAGATTGAGTTTGACTTTCGCCAAGAAATTTGCCGCGTATGCACCGTCAAAGGCGCGGTGATCCCAACTCATGGCCAAGTTGCCAACTGGATGAATGGCGATGCTCTCTGATCCATCTGGCAAACGCAACGCCACCGGCTTGCGGACGATGGCATCAGTGCTCATGATTGCCACCTGTGGTTGGTTGATGATTGCCATGGTCAAGACCGAGCCGGCCGAACCATTGTTGGAAATCGTGAACGTGCCGCCGGAGATTTCGTCTGGCGACAACTTGCGATTGCGCGCTCGCGTTGCGAGATCATTGATTTCGCGGGCAATTGCTCGCAGTCGCTTGCCCTCGGCGCCACGCACCACCGGCACCAACAACCCCTGATAGTCGAGGTCCACCGCCACACCAAGATCGATGTACTTGTGCACCACCAACGTGTCGCCGTCAATGCTCGCGTTCATATGTGGGTAGTCGGCGATGGCGTCGATGATCGCGCGGCTGATGAATGGCAAATACGTGAGCGAAAAACCTTCGGCAGATTTGAATGAGTCTTTAACGGCGTTACGGGCCACGTCAACGTTGGCGTAATCAACTTCGACCACGCTGAATGCGTGGGGTGCGGTGCTCTTGCTGGCCACCATGTGGCTGCCGGTCAATCGGCGAATTTTTGACAACGCAATGACTTCGTCACGGGCCCCAGCCACCACGCGTGCTGGTGCAGGGGCACGCGCTGCGACTGGTGCAGGAGTGGGTGCAGGTGTTGCGACTGGTGCTGGCGCTGGAGCAGGTGCTGCGACTGGAGCTGGAGCTGGAGCGGGTGCAGGCGCTGGTGCTGGTGCGTTGCGCGTCAATGCGTGCGCATCGATGTAGTCGAGCACGTCTTCGCGCGTGATGCGTCCACCCGGGCCCGTGCCCGCCAGAGCCTGCACATCGATCTGATGTTCATTGACCAAGCGACGCACCACTGGCGACAACAACAAGTTGCTTGCCGCGCTAGCCCGTGCTGCTGGCGCGACTGGTGCAGGTGCGGCGACAACAGGAGCAGGCGCCGCGACAACAGGAACTGGCGCTGGTACAGGAGCAGGAGCGGGCGCCGCAACAACAGGGGCCGGACCAGGCACAGGTGCAGGCGCCGCAACAACAGGGGCCGGAGCAGCAGCACCACTCGCAGCCCCCACAACAGCAATCACTGTTCCAACGGGCACGGTGTCACCGGCGGGCACGCGAATTTCCGTCAGCGTTCCGGCAATCGGTGATGGCACTTCGGTGTCTACTTTGTCTGTTGACACCTCAAACAGTGGTTCGTCGGCTTGTACAACATCACCCACATTTTTAAACCAGCGCGTGATGGTTCCTTCAGTAACGGTTTCGCCGAGTTGTGGAAGGGTGACGTCAGCCATGGTGTGAATGCTCCTGTGTTAAGCGTTAATGCTTCGGCCCGTAAGGGACATGACGGTTTCACCGAACAACTCCGTCAGGCTCGGATGCGGTTGGAGGAATTCAGCAATCTCGTCGACCGTTGCTTCCCAGTTGACTGCCAGATACCCACCGGATAACTGCTCGGTGACCCATGGGCCCACCATGTGCACGCCGAGCACTTGACCGGCACGCCCGTCACGATCTTTTTTGGCAATGACTTTGACCAAACCGTCAGGCTCGCCGAGAATCATCGCCCGTGAGTTTGAGCGAAACTGATGCTTGGCCACCACGACGTCGTGGCCTGCCGCCCGCGCTTGTTCTTCTGATGGGCCGGCCCAAGCAACTTCGGGATGGCAATAGATCGCCCAGGGCACACGGTCGTACATCACTGGATACACCTTTTCGCCGCGCATGTGCTTGACCGCCACGATCGCTTCGGCATAGGCCACGTGCGCGAGTTGCGCAGTGGCAATCACGTCTCCGACTGCGTACACATTCGGCTCGGCAGTTTGGCAATAACCATCAACTTCAACAAAACCGCGCTCGCTGACTTTTACCTTGGTTCCTCTCAGGCCAAGTTCATCGGTGTATGGCCGGCGGCCGACAGACACCACGACTGCGTCGACCTCTAACGTGTCGCCCGAACCAAACGACACCGTGGTACCACCTGCAGCGTTTGGAGTGTGGCCGGTGATTTTCACGTCAGTGCGAATGTCGATGTTCTTTTTCTTGAACGTCTTGACCACCACGTTGGCCACGTCATGATCAAGGCCTGGCAACACCTTGGGTAGCCCCTCCAAAATGGTCACTGCTGCACCTAAATCAGAAAGACACGAGGCAAACTCACAGCCGATGGCACCCCCACCAATCACTGCGATGCGCGCCGGAATTTTGTCGAGCGCCAACACCTCGTCGGAAGTCATGATCGGCCCGCCCACATCGAAACCTGGAATGGTGCGCGGCACCGAACCGGGTGCCAAAATCACGTTGGCACCGACGAGCGTGCGCGTGCTTCCATCAGCGGCACGCACCGTGACGGTACGGTCAGCACCGAGCGAGCCGGCCCCCAGCAGGTAGGTGACTTTTTTGCTCTTGGTCAGACCAGTCAAACCTTTAACCAAGTTGTTGACGATGGTTTGTTTGCGGGCTTGCACCACAGCAAAGTTCACTGCCGGCGCAGTCGCTTCGATACCGAAATCTTTTGCATGCGCCACATGACGAAACACGGCAGCACTTTCCAGGAATGCTTTGGCAGGGATACAACCGCGGTTGAGGCAGGTGCCGCCGATCGTGTCTTTTTCTACGAGGGCCACCTTCATACCGGCTGAGGCCGCGTAGAAGGCTGCGGCATAACCACCTGGGCCGCCGCCTACGACGACGAGATCAAATTGTTCGCCAGACACGTATATAGACGGTAGCCGTTGGGCGGGCTTAGGCGCCCAACCACTGGGATTTGTCGCCGTCGCGCGCGAACACCAGTGTCGGTGTGCCGACTGCCACGACGAACTCGAGCACGCACGTGACGCTGCTGATGCCGGACACACACTGCGACGATGCCTGCGGTGTGGTGATCTCGCCGTTCGCCAACATCGACCAGCCATCAAGCGGCGAACTTCCCATTGGCACAACAGCGAAGTTGTCCATGGTGATTTCCGCCAACGTTTGCTCGGCAGTCACCTGCAGGCTCCTCACCGTCACGTCAAGGCCACCAACCTGCACCGTCGTACCGATGGCGTACAGCCGTGGTGATTCTTGCGGCTCGGTGGCGGTCTGCAACAGTTTCGCGCTACCGGCAACAAGGATCAATAGCCCACAAACCAGGCTGGCGATGATGAGTTTTCGTGTGCTCACCTCGTTGAGCGTACGCTGAAGTCAACTCTTATGGGTATACGCAACTACCTCAGCCGTGGTTCACAAACAAAGGACGAACTTATTTCCGAACGCCTTTGTGCAAAGTTTGGAGAACTAAACATGGTCACATTGGCCGACATGCCGATGCGTCGGCGGGTCGACGTGTGTGGCGAGATTCGTCGCATGAGCGTCAAGCCGAGGGCCGGCATCCCCGCCGTCGAAGTAGAAATCAGTGATGGCACGGGTGAAATCACCGTCATCTTCAGTGGCCGCGAACGAATTCCCGGTGTCGGCCACAATCGCGGTCTCACCGTGTCAGGGGTTGCCCACTGGGAAGGTAAACGTCGGGTGATGTTGAACCCGATCTACCGCTTGCTTCCGAGCCCCGGCCAGTAACGCGCGCGGAAGTGCTTGCGGCTTTAGCCCACCAACAATTTGGCGACTGCAGCCTCAGCGTCTTCGGTGATGAGCGCCATCACTTCGTCACCCGAGCGCAGCACGGTGTCTTTGGTGGGCACCATGACCCGCTCGGCACGCACGATTGCCACGATTGTTGCACTGCGGGGCAGCGCCAAATCTGCCAGCGCGCGATTGACAGCAGGTGACGACTCGGCAAGGGTCACCTCAACGAGTTCGGCTTTGCCGCCTTTCAATTGCATGAGGCGAACGAAGTTGCCAACTGATGTTGCCTCTTGCACGAGGCTCGTGATGAGGTGCGGCGTCGATACCGAAACATCGACACCCCACATCTCGTTGAACATCCAATAGTTCTTCGGATTATTGGCGCGCGCCACCACACGGGGCACGCCGAACTCTTGCTTGGCCAAGAGCGAGATCACCAAGTTGTCTTCATCGTCACCAGTCACCGATGCAACGACATCGGCGTCACGACACCCGACTGCATCAAGCACCAAATAATCGCAGGCATCACCAAAGTGCCATTCGATGCCTGTTGATTCAGGGCGCGACTGATATTCGCGAATGGTTTTGCGATCGTTGTCGAGAATCGTCACGGTGTGACCAGCGTTCACCATCTCGCGTGCTGTGAAGCGCCCAACGCTGCCACCCCCCGCAATGATTACTTTCATCGCCGCTCCCCCGGGCCCTTGGCCAAAAATGCATCAAGTTGAGCGACTTCGTTGCTGAGCACGGCAATGTACAGCACGTCGCCCTGCTGCACGATCACATCGTCGCTGGCCACCAGCGCTTTGCCGAAGCGACGAAACCCAACCACCTTGGCCGGGCCGCGGTCAAGTTCGCCGGCTCGTTCACCAACCCAAGCGTCAGCGGCATTGCGCTCGACGAGCACCAATTCAGCACTCGGGTCGGTCCACTCCACGGATGGCCGATCGGTCATGATGCGGCGCATGATTCGCTCTGCAGTCCACTTCACCGTGGCCACAGTGGCAATGCCGAGGCGTTCATAAATTTCGGACCGCTTCGGGTCATAGATACGAGCAACGACGCTTTGAATGCCGAACCGCTCGCGGGCCACCCGAGCAACCAGAATATTGGAGTTATCACCGTTGGTGACGGCCGCAAGAGCGCCGGCCCGCTCGATGCCCGCAGCAATCAAGATGTCGGGGTCGAAACCAATACCAACGAGAGTCTGACCAGCGAAGTCGTCACCGAGTCGCAGGAACGCATCCGACCGGCGATCAACAACGGCGACGGTGTTACCAAGGGCGCACAGTTCGCGGGCCAACGTAGAGCCCACACGCCCACAACCAACGATGACGACGTGCACGAACTACTATCGTACTTCGCAACTCGCGTGTTCGAGAAAGCGTCGGCTCATGGCACCAACTACCAAAGACAACCGCACGGGCTTTGCCCGCATTAAGCGTCGGTTGGTTGGCAAGCCCATTGCCAACAGCGAAGATGCCCATCATCGTCTAAAAAAACGCGTTGCACTTCCGGTTTTTGCCAGCGATGCAATCTCGAGTACGGCGTATGCAACCGAAGAGATTCTCATCGTCTTTTTGACGATGGCTGCCATCGGTATGGCCGCCTTCGAGAATCTCGTGCCAATCTCGATCATGGTGGTCGTGTTGCTGGCCATCGTGGTCAACAGCTACCGACAGACGATTCACGCCTACCCGCAGGGTGGTGGTAGTTACATCGTTGCCAAGGACAACCTCGGTAGATACCCGTCGCTCGTATCGGGCGCCTCGATGCTTGTGGATTACATCCTCACAGTTGCAGTGTCCGTTGCGGGTGGTGTTGCGGCCATCGTGTCGGCCTTCAACGGTTTGGCGCCATACCGCGTCTGGCTCTGCGTTGCCTTCATCTTCCTCGTCACGTTCGCCAACCTGCGCGGTGTGCGCGAGTCAGGTGCGCTCTTCGCGCCACCTACGTATCTCTATATCGTGAGTCTGGCTGCGCTCATTCTGGTCGGTTTGTACCGCGTATATTTTCAGGACCTCGGGCCAATAGCGCACACGGGAGCAGTCGAGCGCGAACTCATTGAAGGGCAAAAAGCGCTCACGTTGTTTTATTTCCTGAAAGCGTTCTCCTCGGGTGCCGTCGCACTGACAGGCATTGAGGCCATAGCTGACGGAGTGCCCGCCTTCGAAAAGCCCGAGGCAAAAAACGCCTCAAAGACGCTCATGATGATGGCCGTCATTCTTGGAACTTCGTTCTTCGGTCTGAGCCTGCTCGCTCAACAGCTTGAACCGCTCAAGGATCACGAGGGAAAGATACGTGACACTGTTCTGGCACAGTTGGCCGAGCAGGTCTACGGTGGTCGCAATATCTTTTTCTTTGTCACACAATTCGCGACGTTCGGCATTCTCATTCTCGCTGCGAATACGGCTTACGCCGACTTTCCGCGGCTCTCGTCAGTAATCGCCAAAGATAGTTTTCTCCCTCGACAATTCGCCAACCGCGGAGACCGTCTGGTTTTCAGTAACGGCATCATTGCCCTCGGCGTCGCTGCGTCAGCATTGGTAATCGCCTTCGGCGGCATCGTGAATGCCCTCATCCCGCTTTATGCGGTCGGGGTATTCACTGGCTTTACCATCAGCCAGACCGGAATGTTGGTGCGTTTGGTGCGCTTGCGTGAAAAGTCGTGGCCCCTCATGGCATTTTTCACTGGCATCGGTGCGCTCACCACTCTCGCAGTTGCTCTAGCGGTAGTAATCGTGAAGTTCACCGATGGCGCATGGATTCCTGCGGTTGTGATTCCGACCATGATTTTCATCTTCACTTTCATCAACCGTCACTACATGCGAGTTCGAGAGTTCCTCAAGGTTGCAGAGCAGGTCGTTCCGCCATTCCGCACTCACTTCGTGGTGGTTCTGGTGGGCTCGATTAATGCTGGTGTCGTACAGGCGGTGAAATACGCTCAGAGCCTGAACCCAGATCGCCTGTTGGCCCTCAGCATCGTGGGTTCCAACGAAGAGTCGGTTGAATTGCAGCGCACCTGGGCACAGAATTTCCCCAACGTTGCCCTCGACACCACTGTTGATGACTACCGCAATCTCACAGAGAAAGTCCTCACGGAAATTGAACGGCTCGACGGCCTGCAGTCAGACGACATCGTCACTGTCGTGATTCCAGAGTTCGTCACCAGCCTGCGTTCGCAGTGGCTACACAACCAGTCGGCGTTGGCTATCAAGGCCCGATTGCTCTTCCGCCCGAACACGGTCGTGACATCAATCCCCATCGTGATTCCCTAATTCGACAGTTGCGTAATTTTCGGTAGTCGGTTCGGGCGTAGTCTGACCACATGCGAATCGTCGTCTCGGGTGCCAGCGGGCTCATTGGCTCGGCTCTCGTGCCTCGGCTCGTTGCTCACGGTCACGACGTGGTGCGACTGGTGCGTCGCCCTGCCAAACATGGTGAGTCGACTTGGAACCCGTCCCGTGGCGACATCGATGCCACTGTTATCGATGGCGCTGACGCCGTCATTCATCTGTCGGGTGCTGGCATCGGCGACAAGCGGTGGTCCAATTCGTACAAGCGAGAAATTCTCGACAGTCGTGTGAAAAGCACCAAGCTCTTGGCTTCGGTCATCGCTGGCGCTGCCAAACGGCCATCAGTGTTTTTGTCGGGGTCGGCCATCGGCATCTACGGCGCTCGAGGTGACGAACCCCTTCATGAAGACGCCTCCGAAGGCACCGGGTTTCTGGCCGACGTCTGCAGGGAGTGGGAGGCCGCTGCCATCGGTGCCGGCACGCGCACGGTGTTGTTGCGCACCGGAATCGTGTTATCGCCCAAAGGTGGTGCACTGGCGAAACAGTTGCCATTGTTCCGCGCCGGTCTCGGCGGCAAGTTCGGTCGCGGCAACCAATGGCAAAGTTGGATCTCGATCGACGACGAAGTTGCCGCAATTGAGTACCTTCTCACTGCCAATCTGCAAGGTGCGGTGAATCTCACTGCCCCAGCACCCGTGACGAGTGCCCATTTTGCTGCCGTGATGGGCAAAGTGTTGCATCGCCCAGCCGTGCTTGCGGTGCCGTCAATCGGGCCAAAGCTGTTGCTTGGTGGGGAACTTGCCAACGCGTTGCTCTTCACCGGTCAGCGCGTGATTCCCGCAGTGTTGAGCGACGCTGGTTTCAAGTTCAGCCATCCCACGTTAGAAATTGCATTGCGCGCTCTGTTGCAAAAATGATTCCGCAACCGGTGCGTCAGTGAGCCAACTTCCCGTTCGAGCCGACGTCGCCATCATTGGCGCTGGTTTGGCCGGGCTTGCTGCGGCACGCCACCTACATGGCAGGTCGCTCAATGTTGTGGTGCTTGAGGCACAAGACGATGTGGGCGGACGAATTCGCACTGACGTTGTCGACGGCTTTCGTCTTGATCGCGGGTTTCAAACACTGCTGACTTCGTATCCCGAAATGCAACGCCAAATTGATACCGCCGCACTTGACCTGTGCAAGTTCGCACCGGGCGCACTCGTGATGATGCGTGGTCGCTCATATGAAGTGAGCGACCCGTTTCGTGCGCCGCGCTCGCTGCTCAGCACAGCACGCGCACCCATCGGCACCATCGCCGACAAAGCACGCATTGCCCTGTTGCGCGCACGCACGTTGCGGGGCGACCCGCGCGAGTTGCTGCGCGGACAAGACCTGCCCACGGTTGTGGCCCTGCGGCGAGCCGGATTTTCCCAGGCAATCATCGACCAGTTTTTTCGCCCGCTGTTCGGTGGCATCCAACTCGATCCATCGCTCACCACATCGCGACGCATGTTCGACATCATCTTTCGCAGCCTCGGTGCCGGTGACGCAGCTGTGCCCCGCCTCGGCATGGGCGCACTGCCGCGCCAGATGGCTGAACGCCTGCCTGGTGTCGTGCATCTCAACACCAAGGTGGCTTCACTCGACGGGCGCACCGTGGTGACGAGTGATGGTCGGCGTATCGAATGTCGCGCGGTAATCGTTGCCTCTGATTTGCCATCTGCCCGCGAACTCGTTGCAATGCCCGAGCGCGAGTCGCGCCGGGTAGGTGCGGTGTATTTCTCCACCGACAAAGCACCCACCGATTCACGGCTGGTCATCCTGGATGGCACGGGCAAAGGCCCCGTGCTCAACGCCGCCGTAATGAGCAACGTGTCGCCTAGTTATGCACCAGCCGGCAAGCACTTGGTGGTTGCGGCACTTCCCGATGTGATCGACGGCGACCTCGCTGCGGTCGCGCGCACACAATTGCGCACGTGGTGGGGGCCGCAGGTCGACGCCTGGGTGCATCTCCGCACATATCGCATTGCTCATGCCGGCGTCGAGCAACGCCCACCGTTTCACCCCAAGCGCAATATTGCCCTCGGCAACGGTGTGTTCGTCTGTGGTGATCATCGTGATACGGGCTCTTCGCAAGGTGCGCTGTTTTCTGGCCGACGCTGCGGCGAACTGGTGGCTGGCGCCCTCGCCTAGCGTCGTAGGCATGACAAGTTCGCCCGCCAACGCAACACCGGCTCACGATGCGGCCCGCAAGATGGTTTCGGTTTCACAATTCGTGCCGGCAGCACCACAGCAGATTTTTGAGTTGCTCGCAACACCCAAGCGCCACTGCGAGATCGATGGCTCGGGCACTCTGCGCGGCGAACTGAGCGGCCCGACACGACTGTCGCTTGGTGCCAAGTTCGGCATGTCAATGCGACTGCATATCCCTTACCGCATCACCAACACCGTGGTGGAGTTCGAAGAAGGAAAGCAGATTGGTTGGCGCCATTTCGGCGGCCATGTTTGGCGCTACATTTTGACGCCGGTCGAAGGTGGCACATTGGTGACCGAACAGTTCGACTACAAAACCAACAAGGCCAACTGGTTTTTGCGGTCCATGAATGCGATCGTGAACAACGAAGTAGCAATGCGCAAGACACTCCTTAATTGGGCAAAGCTATTTTCCTAGGCGTACGTTTCGGCCTCACGATGATCGCTCTACCGGCGGGGTTTACCGCTCGCACCGCCAATTTCGGCATCAAAGACACCTCACCCGACTTCGTCGTTGTGGTTGGCGAGTCTGGCACCGTTGGTGCGTCGCTTTACACCAAAAGTCGATTTGCCGGCGCCAGCGTGGTGCTGAGCCGCGAGTTGGCAGCACACGGCACCACTCGCGCCGTTGTGGTGCTGTCAAAAAACTCAAACGTTGCAACGGGCGATGAAGGCTTGCGCAACGCACGCGAAATCGTCGATCAGGTGGCCGACCACTTCGACATGTCACCGCGCGACCTAGTGATTGCGTCAACGGGTGTCATCGGTCGGCAATATCCAATGAACAAAATTCGTTCCGGTCTAGAAACCCTCGGCGATGTTGCCATCACCACCGACGCCGAGCAGGTTGCGCGGGCGATCATGACCACCGACACGCGACCAAAGATTGCTGAGGCACTCATCAGCGGGTCGGCGGCGCGCATCGTGGGGGTAGCCAAAGGTGTGGGAATGATCGAGCCCGACATGGCCACCCATATTTCGTTGGTATTCACCGATGCAGCCGTCTCACAATCTGATCTCGAGGCAGCATTTCGCTATTGCGTTGATCACACCTTCAACCGGGTGTCGATTGATACCGATACATCCACCAGTGACACCACCGTGTGTTTGGCTAGCGGTGCTGCCGGACCAGTTGATGCCCCCGCTTTTGCTGCGGCACTGCACCAAGTGTTGCTATCGCTCACCAAGCAAATTGCCCGTGACGGCGAAGGTGCAGAAAAACTCATTGAAGTATGTGTCGACTCGGCGTATGACGATGAACAGGCCGTCACCGTGGCCCGCGCAATCGTCAACTCACCACTGGTCAAAACAGCCGTGCACGGTGCCGACCCCAACTGGGGTCGCGTGGCCATGGCCGTCGGCAAATGTTCGCAGTACTCCGACATCGATCAGCAACGTGTGGTGATTCGCTTTGGAACCCAAGAGGTCTACCCGCAGCGTGTCGACGAGGCTGGCTTGGCCCAACTGAGCGCCTACATGCAGGGCGCCGACGTGCTCATTCATGTTTCGCTGGCCACGGGCACACATTCCGCCACCGTGTGGGGCTGCGACCTCACTGCCGGTTACGTGCGAATCAACGCCGACTACACCACCTAGGCAATCAGCGAGTCGAGCCAACTGATCGTTGCAGCGCGATAGTCGTACACACTCTTGTACCGCGCCAGCGAGTCGGGTAGACGCGACACCAACTCCCGAAGCGTGCTGATGGCTTGCGTACCTCGCTGCACGTACGTGGTGAGAGGTTCCTGGAAACCTCGAATGGTGAACAAAATGCCACGAGTTTGCGGTAGACGTCGCAGCGTTTCACGCTCGATTCGGATCCACAGTTCCGTCGGATGCTCCACCAATGGTTCGCTCGGTGAATGCGGCTGAAAGAGTGCCGGGTGATCTTCCAACGTCCAGTTGGAGCGCCACACCGGCTTGTCAGGTGACAGCCGGGTCAACGTCGTGTCGACAGCAGCACCAATGTGCTCGGCATATAGCGCCACAGGTTTGTGCACGGCCAACATGTCCTGGCCGATTTTGTCGGCCAGTCGCCAACGACTCGGCGAACACACCACGCCAGCCACGAAGGGCAACTGCTCGGCATCCCCCGCAGCAACCGACCGCAACACAGTCAGATCATCAGGCACGGCAAGTGCGGCATCCACCAGTGCATCGACGCCAGTTTGACTCGTTGACTTGCCTACCCACGCGAGCACGAGTTCGGCGGCTTCTTGTGCCACATCGTGGCAGTCATCACGAAACGACACCACCTCGTGGCGCCGATCAGCGATCAGTGCTCGCTTCATGTCCAACGTGGGTTCCCAGTCCGCATCGCGCACGAACCACTTGGCAACCTCTAGCGGCTTGACGCCCACGCGATGACGGAACGCGTCACCAACCACCTGCGGAAGAATTTCATCATGTGGAATCCGGGCAACGTAGCCCGCGTTGACGTTCGACGTCGCAGGCGCCGTATCAAACGGCGTGAACGGGTCGCGGTGCGTTAGGAATGCGGCGCGTGACAAGGCGGTTTACTTCGGTGGCATGCGAATGCCGCCGTCGACACGAATGGTCTCGGCGTTCATGTAACTGTTCGTGATGCACTCCATGACCATTGAGGCAAGTTCTTCAGGGTCGCCGAGGCGTTGCGGAAACAACACACCTTTTTGCAGGTTGCTCTTGAATGCTTCGCTTGAATCGCCCTGACCATAGATGGGTGTGTCAATCAATCCCGGTGCCACAGTGTTGATGCGCACGCCGATTGCTGCGAGGTCGCGAGCGATGGGCAAGGTCATACCCACCACACCACCCTTGGAAGCCGAATACGAAGCCTGACCGATTTGCCCGTCAAAGGCTGCGACCGATGCAATGTTGACGATCGCGCCGCGCTCGCCGTGAGCCAGCGGCTCGTTGCGACTCATTGCGGTGCCCACCACGCGAATGCAGTCGAACGTGCCCACCAGGTTGATGGCAATAACTTTTTTGAAAGCGTCGAGATTGGCAGCCGAGTCAACCGTCCCGTCTTTGCCAACGGTACGTTGCGCCCAACCGATGCCAGCAGAGTTCACGAGCGCGCGAATCGGGCCCATCGATGTGGCCATCTCGACAGCGTTGATGATGTCTTGAGTGTTGGTCACGTCAACTTTGCAGAAAGCTCCACCAATTTCTTTGGCGAGGGCTTCACCTTTGTCGGCCTGCAAGTCGGCAATGACGACTTTGGCACCTTTCTTGGCGAGCATGCGAGCCGCGGCGGCTCCGATGCCGCTGGCTCCTCCGGTGACGATGGCGCTTGAGTTAGTGAGTTCCATGGCGGCGAACGCTAGCGCACGCGCTCGATTGCAGCCACAGCGAGAACATCGACAAGTTCGTTCATTGGGTCGCCCGTGTGGCCACGCACCCAACGAAATGTGATGTCTCCGCGTTCTCGCACCAAGTCGATGAGTGGCTCCCACAAATCCCGATTGGCCACTGGCTGACGTTGGCTATTTTTCCAACCACGGCGCAGCCAACCTTGCCACCACCCTTCGGTGAAACACTTGACCACGTACTGGCTATCTGACACCACTTCAATGGGGCCAGGCTCCGGTGCCAACGAGCGAATGGCACTCAACACCGCCAGCAATTCCATGCGCTGATTCGTGGTGGCGGGTTCAGCGCCACTGTCGCTCGTTTCACCGCGTGGCGCAATCGCCCATGCCCACCCACCAGGCCCCGGATTACCCGAGCACGCACCATCGGTGTAAACGGTGCGCAATATCGGCGTCATCAAGTCGCAACCTTAGTCGTGCGAGAATAGCCACATGCTGTTTGATGGTTCGGTTCATCAGCTGCCCGACACTGACCCGCAAGAAACTCAGGAGTGGCTCGACTCACTCGACGCAATCGTCGACGTGCAAGGCAAGAATCGGGCCCGATACTTGCTGTCGCGTTTGCTCGAGCGCGCCCGTGAAACCCAGGTGAGCTTCCCGGCCACAGTTTCGACACCATACGTCAACACGATTCCCGCCGAACACGAACCGTGGTTTCCTGGTGACGAACATCTTGAACGGCGCATTCGTGCCTACATTCGTTGGAACGCCGCCGTCATGGTCGTGCGTGCCAACACCGCAGCCGAAGGTATCGGCGGGCACTTATCGACGTTTGCATCGTCGGCGTCGCTGTATGAAGTCGGCTTCAATCACTTCTTCCGCGGCAAAGACAACGGCCAGGCCGGTGACCACGTGTACTTCCAGGGACACGCCGCACCTGGCGTGTATGCGCGGGCGTATCTTGAGCGTCGCTTCGAAGCCGAAGACCTCAATCATTTCCGGCGCGAGATTGGGCGTGGCGGCCGAGGGTTGTCGTCGTATCCGCACCCGCGATTGATGCCCGAGTTCTGGGAGTTTCCCACCGTGTCGATGGGCCTCGGGCCGATCACCGCGCTGTACCAGGCGCGCTTCAACCGCTATCTCACCAACCGCAAGTTGGATGACACATCAGCAAGCCGTGTGTGGGCATTTCTTGGCGACGGCGAATGCGACGAGCCCGAATCGCTCGGCGCCATTTCGTTGGCATCGCGCGAGCACCTCGACAACTTGGTCTTCGTCGTCAACTGCAACCTCCA
>SYEA01000089.1 GCA_005800965.1 Actinomycetota bacterium
AGGCCTTGCGAGTGATCACCTGGATGCGCGGCACCGTGGCTTCGCAATATGCGTACAACAACTTGGCGCCGTGGCGAATGATGCCGCCATATTCCTGGTCAACACCTGGCAAGAACCCGGGCACATCAACGAACGTAACGATCGGGATGTTGAACGCATCACACGTGCGCACGAAACGCGCGGCTTTCTCACTCGACTCAATATCAAGCACACCGGCCAGCACCATCGGTTGATTGCCCACGATGCCTACGGAGTGGCCATCGATGCGAGAAAATCCACACACGATGCTCTTGGCCCAGTTGGGAAAGTATTCGAAGAATTCGCCGTCATCGACCACTTCGGCAATCACCTTCTTCATGTCGTACGGCAGGTTCGCCGAGGCCGGAAGAATGGTGCGCAACATCGCGCAACTGCGCATCGGGTCGTCATTTGATTCCGCCCGTGGCGCTTCACCCAAATTGTTCTGCGGCAAAAAGCCGAGCAAGTACCGCACATCGGCCAGACACGACTGTTCGTCGGCCGAAACAAAGGTGGCCACACCACTCTTGGATGCGTGGCTGGCGGCACCACCCAGTTCTTCGAGCGTTACGTCTTCACCTGTGACGGTCTTGACCACATCTGGGCCGGTGATGAACATGTGGCTGGTTTCGCGCACCATGAAAATAAAGTCGGTCATCGCTGGCGAATACACCGCGCCACCTGCGCATGGCCCGAGCACCACCGAAATTTGTGGAATCACACCCGAAGATTGCACGTTGCGCCAGAAAATGCCACCGTAACTTGCGAGTGACACCACGCCTTCTTGAATGCGCGCCCCAGCGCCGTCGTTCAGACCAATGACGGGGGCACCAGTTTTGAGGGCCAAGTCCATCAACTTATGAATCTTCTCAGCGAACACTTCGCCGAGCGCGCCGCCAAAGACTGTGAAGTCTTGGCTGTAGACAAACACCTTGCGGTCATCGATCGTCCCCCATCCCGTGACCACACCGTCGGTATACGGACGCTCCTCGAGGCCCGCAGCGTGTGCGCGGTGGCGCGCCAACAAGTCGAGTTCGTGAAAGCTGCCGGGGTCGAGCAGTAGCTCCAAGCGCTCGCGGGCCAGCAGTTTGCCTTTTTCGTGTTGGCGTTCGATGGCCCGTGGCGAACCGGCGTTGCGGGCTTGTTCCTTGCGTGCTTCGAGTTCGGTAATTTTGTGGGCAATCGGGTCGGCAGTCACGCACCCGACGCTACTTCTTAGCCCGAAAGAACCGTGGTCTGCGTATCAATGAGCGACTCGGTAATGGTGATGGTGGTGCCGAGCGATGTCAAGTCGCCTGTGGTGGTGGTGCCAACCACCTCTACGTTCCAGATGCCTCCCACCGGAAATACGAGACCGCCATCCACCGACGCGACGGCTGCACCGCGGTACTTGATCGGCACGATGAGTGCGATACCGGCGTAACCCTCGGCTTGTGGCACGAGACGCACTTCAAAGTTGTTGATGCGTTTCGGTTCTAAGAGCTCGACCCGCATCGCGTTGGCACCGGTGGTCAGCGGCGTGAGCGATAACACCACGTGGAAGCGGTCATTTTTCAACTCTTCTCTATATAAATAGTTCGCGATGGGGGCCGCGCGTTTGGCGACTGCTTGTGCTGGGCGCATCGACACTGCCCACGATGTGACTGCCAAAATCATGATGCCAACGACGATTTCTGCCGTGATTGCGCGGCGCAACCGCCACGCCATCTGGGCGGTCAAACGTTTTTCTTTGCGCAATCGCCCAGCGGCAAAGGTGCGCAGTTGCAACATGAGCCAGATCATCACTGCCACGATGATGAGCTGCAGCACGTTGAGGCGGCCGTGACCACTGGTGAAGATCGCTGCACGATCCATCAAGTACACCTGCACGATGCCGGTAAATACCGTGAGCACGATAAGCACGCCGGAAATTTTTGCAAAGTAGCGAACGGCATCGAGGAGGTCGCGTTCACCTGGGCCAGCGAGTGCTGCCCGTGCAAGCAGTGCCAGCCCACCAAGCCAAAGACCAATCGACCAAGCATGAAAGATGCCGAATACATACGTCAAGATCGACAAGTTCTGCCCGATGCGGGTTAAGCCGTAGGTGGCCATCATTGCCAGCAAGAACAGCACGGCGGGTACCTGGGTTTCGGGGGCCAGTACTCGTCGGGGGTGAAACACCAACCACAGGGCTGCAACGACCAACACGAAGCGCAAGAACAAGATAATGCCGAATGCCGAGTTGAGCGCACCAAACCACGAAAACGGGTTCAGTGAGGCAACGAACGAGTCACCGCTGGCGCGCGCAGCGTGAAGAACCACCACGAAATACATCGAAACCACCGCGCCGATCCAACTGGTGCGCAAGAAGCTTTGTGTGGTGTCGTATTCATAACCTTCCGGCCAACCCATCACGATGTACATCAATCCACCGAACACGCAGATGACGAACAGATACTCAAATATTCGCAACAACCCCAGCAGCAACCCGAAACGTGGCTCGGGCACCACTGTGGTGGTGATGACCTCACCGATGACGGTGGTCTCAGTAGTGCCATCAGCACCGACCCCAGCAGGAATGGTTTGTTGGGTGACTAGCAAGGTGAAATTGAAGGTGCCGAGGCTTCCGATGTTGCGGTTGATTACCCAAGTA
>SYEA01000090.1 GCA_005800965.1 Actinomycetota bacterium
AACACTGATTGCCTTGGCTGTGCGCCCCGCACCAATATCCACATTCGGCAACATCGCACCCATTTCGCCGGCTTCATCACCACGCGAATCTTCATTGCCACTGCCCAAGCGACCATTGGCGCCCGCACCCCAGCACTGCACGGCACCACTCGACAACAGCACACAGGTGTGCGCGTCACCAGCAGCGATAGCCACCACACGCACACCAGCACCAAGCCCCAGCGACACTGCTGGCAGTGCATCACCCATGTCGCCTGCACCATCGCCGCGCGTATCGGTGTCGCCCAAACCAAGTTGGCCATCGTCGTTGGCCCCCCAACACTTGACTACATCGCTGTCGAGCACAGCACACGTGTGTGCGGCGCCCGTGGCGAGCACCTTGGCAGTGCGGCCGGTGCCCAGATCCACCGCTGGTAGGCCGTCGCCCATCGATGCCGTCGTGCGACCAATGTCGGTGGTGGCCCCGTAGCCGAGTCGACCATTGTCGCCTTCACCAAAACACTTCACACTGGCGTTGTTGAGCAACGCACACGTGTGCAGATTGCCGGCCGACACCGCACGCACGCTGCGACCAGCACCGAGGTTGACCGCTGCTAAGGCGTCGCCCATTTCACTAGGCGCGTCACCAAGCGCCACGGTGCCACCCGAGCCAATTTGCCCAGCAGTGTTCGCCCCGAAACACTTCAACTCGCCCCCGTTGAGCACTACGCAGGTGTGTGCATCGCCCGCATCGAGATACCTGGCCAATGCTGCGATCTGAGTCGGCGACCCATCCGCCTGGGTCGCCGACGTGCCAGCCGAATCTGCAACTACGCGATGCACCGAGAAGATTCCCGACATTGCGATGATTGTCGTGATGACAATGAGTGTGCGGTTTCGTACTGACATAGCCGACGAAAATAAAAAATGGTGAGGTACTTTTGCAAAACCGAGTGAAACTTTTTGCCGAATGTTTACTTTTGCGAAAGATACATTGATGAAATTTCGTTGTCCGACAAGCTGCTTGCACCCGGCACTGGCTACGGTGTGCGTCATGCACTTTCTTCGCACACCCGATGAGCGGTTCGTCAACCTACCCAATTGGTCATACGACCCGACTTACACCGATGTAACACAAGACCAACACACCTTGCGGGTGGCGCACTACGACACTGGCCCGCGCAACGCCGCCACCACCGTGTTGTGCATGCATGGAGAACCGAGTTGGTCGTACCTGTATCGCACCATGATGCCCATCTTCGCGGCGGCTGGTCATCGCGTGATCGCACCAGATCTCATTGGCTTTGGCCGTAGCGACAAACCCGCTGCTACTGACGACTACACCTACGAACGCCACGTCAACTGGATGAGCCAATGGCTCATCGCCAACGACCTGCGCGGCCTCACACTCGTGTGTCAAGACTGGGGCGGGCTCATCGGGCTGCGTCTACTGGCCAAGTTTCCCGAACGTTTTGCTCGACTCGTCGTTGCTAACACGTTTCTGCCGATTGGTGATCGGCCACCAAGTGAAGCATTCATGGCCTGGCGCAAGTTCAGCCAAGAGGTTCCCGAATTTCCGGTGGGTCGCATCGTCGAGGGTGGTTGTGCTCGCAAACCGCTTGCGCCTGAAGTGGTGGCGGCCTACGACGCGCCGTTTCCCGACGAAAGTTACAAGGCTGGCGCCCGAGTGTTTCCCACATTGGTGCCCATCAGCCTTGACGACCCATCGTCGGTAGCCAACCAAGCAGCGTGGGAAGTCTTGGCGACGTTCACCAAACCCGTGCTCACCGCGTTCAGTGATTCAGATGCCGTAACCAAAGGTGGCGACCGCGGGTTTCATAACCGCATGCCCGGCACCAACGGTCAACCACATACGACAATCGTGAACGCCGGACACTTTCTGCAAGAAGATGCAGGTGCAGATTTAGCCAGCGTGGTGAACGACTTCATCGCCCGCAACCCGTAACGCGCTAGCGCTGCGTTGCTACAACTGCAGTGCTAGTGCTGCAGGCGCCAGGCTGCGAGCGTGTTTTGCATCAAACACGCCACCGTCATGGGCCCAGTGCCACCGGGCATCGGGGTGATCGCCCCTGCCACTGCTTGCACCGCAGCAAAATCCACATCGCCAACGATGCCGCTCTCACCGCGTGAGATGCCGACGTCAATGACCCACGCACCGGGCTTTACGTGTTCGGCGCCAATGCTGCGTGCCTGACCAGTTGCTGAAACAAGAATGTCGGCAGCACGGCACACGCCAACCAAGTCGTCGGTGCGGCTGTGAGCCAACGTAACGGTGGCGTCAATACCTTTGCGCGCCAGCAACACGGCAAGTGGCAGGCCCACCAAATGCGAACGACCAACCACCACCGCACGCTTGCCAACAGTTTGCGCGCCGTAATGCTGCAACAAGCGCAGCACACCGAGTGGTGTGCAGGGCACCAGTGAATCCACTCCGCGCATCAAACGGCCCATCGAAGCGGTGGTCAAACCATCCACATCTTTGTCCACCGGAATCAACGCCAAAAGTTTTTCGCCATCAAGATGCTCGGGCACGGGCTGTTGCACGATGATGCCGCTTACGGCAGGGTCGCTCGCCAACCGCAGCACAAGAGCCTCGGCGTCGTGCTGCGACGCGTCGCGCGGCAGGGTTTCATTGCGGCTGGTCATGCCTGCCATCTGCGCTTGGCGATGTTTGTTGCGCACATACACCTGCGACGGGCCGTCTTCCCCGATTAACACCGTGGCAAGGCACGGCACGCTCGACAATTCGCTCACTTCGCGGCGCACCTGCGCCACGATGTGGTCGCGCAGCGCATTGCCGTCCAATACCAGTGCCCCACCAACGGTGTGATTGGCACTGTTCATTGCTTTCACGCTATTGCGCTGACGCGCGTAGGCTAGGTAAGCCGCGCACCGCGCGAAGGAGCACCAATGTCACCCACTTCCTCTGGATCACCCCGCAAGATTGCGCCCGCCACCGGCAAGTTAGGTGTGCTTACCGTCGGTCTCGGCGCGGTATCAAGCACCCTGATTGCTGGTGTCGAGCTCGCCAAACGCGGCATGGCAACACCGGTTGGCTCACTCGCCGAGTTGGGTTCGATTCGTCTCGGCAAGCGAACCGACAATCGGTCACCGCTCATCAAAGACTTCGTGCCACTCGCCAAGTTGGAAGACATCGAGTGGGGCGCCTGGGACCCGTTTCCGGATGACGCCTACGTTGCAGCACAGCGTGCAGGAGTGCTCGAAGGTCCGCGCCACATCGAGGCAATTGCCGACACGCTGCGTTCGATTCGCCCGATGAAGGCAGCGTTTGATCGCGAGTACGTAAAGAACATCAATGCTGAACACACAGTGGGCACCATCAACAAGCGCGCCATGCTGAATTCGATTCGCGAAGACATCCATCGCTTCCGTGATGAAAAAAAGGTCGAGCGCATCGTCATGATCTGGTGTGCTTCAACCGAGAAGTTCATCGAGCCAGGCCCTGCCCATCGCGACTTGGAAAGTTTCGAAAAAGCAATCGACGCCAACGACCCGACGATTGCACCTTCGATGTTGTACGCATATGCAGCAATTCTTGAAGGTGTTCCATTTGCCAACGGTGCGCCGAACCTTGCAGTCGACACACCGGTGTTGCGCGACCTCGCCATCGAGCGTGGTGTGGCCATCAGCGGTAAAGACTTCAAGACTGGTCAAACCCTGGTCAAGACCGTGATTGCACCAATGTTGAAAGCGCGCATGCTCGGCTTGTCGGGTTGGTATTCCACCAACATCCTCGGCAATCGCGACGGCGAAGTGCTCGACGACCCCGAAAACTTCAAAACCAAAGAAGAATCAAAACTTGGCGTGCTCGAAAACATCCTGCAGCCTGAAAAATACCCCGAGTTGTACGGCAATGTGTTTCACAAGGTGAGCATTAACTACTACCCACCGCGCGGCGACAACAAAGAAGGTTGGGACAACATCGACATCTTCGGTTGGCTCGGGTACCCGATGCAAATCAAGGTCAACTTTTTGTGTCGCGACTCAATCTTGGCAGCCCCACTGGCGCTCGACCTGGTGCTCTTCACCGACTTGGCTCAGCGCGCTGGGCTCGGTGGCATTCAAGAGTGGTTGTCGTTCTATTACAAGAGCCCTCAAGTAGCAGAGGGTCTATACGCCGAGCATGATCTGTTCATTCAGCTCACCAAGTTGAAGAACACGTTGCGCTGGATGATGGGCGAAGAACAAATCACCCACCTTGGTCGTGAGTACTACGACGAGGTGTAATCGGTGAATCAGCGTCGTGTTGCGATATTGCGCTTCACGCTCGATGCAGTATGCGTGTTGATTTTCGTCATTGTTGGTCGCCGTAATCACGAGCAGCCCAGCAACATTGCCGGCACCTTGCGCACTGCTTTGCCATTTTTGATTGCGCTGACCGGCGCCTGGGTGGGTGCCAAAGCTTGGCGCGCACCCCGATCACTCGTGGTCGGTGCGGTGCTGTGGCTGGTAACTGTCGTGGTCGGCCTCGGAATGCGTCGCTTTGCGTTCGGCGATGGCATCGCGCTGCCGTTCGTGATCGTCACGACGGTGTTGCTCGGCTTGCTGCTGGTCGGCACCCGCCTGCCGAAGCGCATCAAGCGCTGAAATTCACTAGGCGATGATGTTGGTAATCGCGCCGGTTTCGGCGCCATGCACCAGGCGTGCATATTTGGCCAGCACTCCACTGGTGTAGCGCGCCGGGTTGGGCTTCCAGCCACGACGACGTTCGGCGAGAGTGGCTTCGTCAACTTGCAGGTCAAGTCGCTTGCCGGGCACGTCGATTCGAATTTGGTCACCGTCTCGCACGAAAGCAATCGGGCCGCCGTCGGCTGCTTCGGGCGCAACGTGGCCAATGCAAAAACCCCAAGTGCCACCGCTGAAGCGACCATCGGTGATCAACGCGCAATCTGCCCCACGACCTGCGCCTTTGAGCGCACCCGTAATCGCGAGCATCTCGCGCATGCCCGGCCCACCCTTGGGGCCTTCGTAGCGAATCACCAACACGGTGCCGGGCTTGATGTCACCAGCCATGATTGCTGCCATTGCGCCATCTTCGCCATCAAACACGCGGGCGACACCAGCAAAGGTCATCTGATCTTTTGACAACCCAGCGACTTTCACCACCGAGCCGCTCGGTGCCAGCGAACCCACCAAGATGTTGATTCCGCCTGCAGCGTTGATGGGGTTCGACAACGGCCGCACTACGTCGCCATCGGGCGCTGGCGGGTTCAACTCGGCCAAGTTCTCGGCCATCGTTTTGCCAGTGCATGTCAGCACGTCGCCATGCAATAAGCCAGCATCAAGGAGGTGCTTCATCACCACAGGCACGCCACCGATGCGGTCGATGTCGGTCATGTGGTATTTACCGGCGGGTTTTGTATCGGCAATGTGCGGCACCTTCTCGGCGATGCGATTGAAGTCATCAAGTGACAACGCAACGCCAGCCTCGTTGGCGATTGCCAGCAGATGCAACACTGCATTGGTGCTACCACCGAGGGCATTCACCACTGCGATTGCATTCTCAAATGCTTTTTTGGTCATGATGTCACGCGGATAGATGCCGAGACGCAACAAATTGACCACGGCTTCGCCAGCCCGACGCGCATCGACATCGCGACGCGGGTCGATCGCCGGTGGCGACGCTGTGCCGGGCAGGCTCATGCCGAGTGCTTCAGCAATGCTCGACATCGAGTTAGCGGTGAACATGCCGCCACAGGCGCCTTCGCCTGGGCACGCGGCACGCTCGATGTCGTCGACTTCTTCACGGGTCATCGTGCCGGCAGCGCATGCACCAACTGCTTCAAACACGGTGGTGATGTCGATGTTCTTGCCTTTGTGGACGCCGGGCAACGTTGAGCCGTTGTAAACGAAAACACTCGGCAGATTCAAACGTGCCGCAGCCATCAACATCGCAGGAATGCTCTTGTCGCAACCGGCCAACCCGACGAACCCGTCAAAACGTTCCGCATGCACCACCACTTCGACACTGTCGCAGATGACTTCGCGGCTCACCAGCGAGGCCCGCATCCCTTCGTGGCCCATACTGATGCCGTCGCTCACGGTGATGGTGCCGAACTCCATCGGCACGCCACCAGCAGCACGTACACCCTGCTTCGATTGCTCGGCCAAGCGCCGCAACGACACGTTGCACGGGGTGACTTCGTTCCACGCTGAAGCAATACCGATCTGCGGCTTTTCCCAATCGTCGTCGCCCAACCCAACAGCGCGCAACATGGCACGCGAAGCGGCTTTTTGCAGCCCATCGGTTACGTCGCGGCTACGGGGCTTTACATCAACGCGCGTTTCGGAGCGCGGCGTCATGACCTCAGACTACTTGTGAGGCTTCTTTGTTGGTCGTGGTTGGCACCGAGACGCTTTTGACTCCCCGTAGGTACACCAACAGAACAGGAATCAGGTATGCGAAATAGGCAAGTACTCGGATGTTCTCAGGAGACTTATGCCATCCAAACAACCCCTTCATGAAGTCATAGAACGTGCCAGAAGCAAATACCCCACTCTCAAGCGTCCATGCCGATGAAACCAGCCAGCCGGCTTCCCATGAAATGAGCAAACGCAGTTCATGCACGGCTTTGCCGGCAAGCCCGGCAGCGAACAACAGCAACAGCACTGCAGTCACGTTAAAAAATGTACGCAAGTTCAAACGATTACCACTTCGGTAGACACCGAAACCGATTACGACCGACAACGCAAGCCCAATCAGCCCACCTACGACGACATCACTGCCTGACGCAGTGGCGGTCTCGGCCGACAAAAGAAAGAGCACCGTCTCGAGGCCCTCACGCAGCACTGCCACAAAGGCAATGATCGCCAAGGCCGAACCAACTGACGCATCAACCTTGTCACGCAGCTCTTTACCGAGCGTGCGGGCATGTGACCGCATCCAAAAAATCATGTGCGTGAGCACTGCAGTTGCCAACAGTGCGATAAAACCCTCAACTGCATACTCAACTTTTCCGTTCAACCCATCGAGTGCGATGAAAATTGCTACGCCAGCCACCAGGCAAATCCCAATTGCGGCTGCGGTGCCCGCCCAAACGAAACGCGCATCAGCCCAGCGGTCTGTCTTTTTTAGGTACGTGAGCAGAATGGCAAGAATCAACGAGGCTTCAAGCCCCTCGCGCAGCGTGATGAGAAAGCTTGAACCCATAGTCAAATGTTAGGCGCACCTAACATCGTTTGTCAACTTGATGCTTTGGCTTGCAACAAGGCCGTCACGGCCTTGCCATCGGCTTTGCCTGCCGACAACTTCATCACTGCACCCACCAAGGCGCCGATGGCTTTTTGTTCGCCCGCTTTGTACTTGGCCCATGCCTGCGGGTCAGCGGCGATTGCCTGATCAACGATTGATTCAAGTGCCTCCGTCGCCATGGCTTCGAAACCTTTGGCCTTGGCCATCGCCAACACGTCACCACCGCCGTTGGCAACCAATTCAGCAAGCAAGGTTTTGGCTTGGGTGGAGGTGAGCTTGGCGTTTTTTTCCATGAGGCTCAATGCAGCAATGTCGCCAGCAGGCACCCGCGGTGTGGCTGGCTCTTCGGCAAATGCCTGTTGCACATAGATCAGCGCCCGCGCCGCATCGCCGCCAACTTTTGCTACGGCACTGATGTATTCGTCTTGGCCGCGTTCGACAACCACCGCCACCGCTTCACTTTCTTTGCCGGCGCCAGTCAGCGTGGCGAGTACCGCGCGACGTGCTGCGGGCAGCGGTGGCAGCGCGGCGCGCACCCGTTCGATCCACGCGGCATCTGGGGCGAGTGGCACCAGGTCGGGTTCGAGAAAATACCGATAATCGTCGGCATCTTCTTTGGTGCGCAGCACATTGGTGCGCCCCGCAGAGTCATCCCAATGGAGCGTTTGTTGCTTCACCACACCACCACCATTGATGAGGTCAATCTGGCGACGTGCCTCATAATCAATCGCGCGACCCACCGAACGAATCGAGTTGACATTCTTGATCTCGCATCGCGTGCCGAACGGTGTGCCAGGTTTATGCACCGACACGTTCACGTCGCAACGCATCGAGCCTTCTTCCATCTTGGCGTCACTGGCTCCAACGGCAAGCAAAATGCCGCGAAGTTCACTCACGTATTGCTTGGCTTGGTCGCTGGTGCGAATATCGGGGCGCGAAACAATTTCAACAAGCGGCACACCTGCCCGATTGAAGTCAATGAGCGAATAGTCGCTGCCTTGAATGCGGCCTTCGGCGCCACCGGCATGGGTCGACTTGCCGGTGTCTTCTTCAAGATGCGCGCGTTCGACACCGATACGCACATCGCCGGGCAACATGAGCCAGCCATCAATATTCAGAGGCTGGTCGTACTGACTGATCTGATATGCCTTCGGCAAGTCGGGATAAAAATAGTTCTTGCGATGAAACGTGCACGGCTGCACTCGACAATTGAGTGCCAACCCGAGCCGCATCGCCAACTCGACCGCATGACGGTTGAGCACCGGTAAAGCACCTGGCAGACCAAGTGTGACGGGGTCGATATGGGTGTTTGGCTCGTCGCCGAATCGGTTTGCGCTTGCACTGAACAACTTTGTCTTGGTCGCCAACTCCACGTGCACTTCTAGACCAACGACAAGTTCCCATCCGTCGATGAGTTGCTCGGCAGTGGCAACAATCGACGACAAGTTCACCGACGCAGACGCGCCAGACGACGTATTGCTGGCGATAGTCATTGGGCGCGCTCCAGTTCGGCGGCCACCCTAAACATCGGGGCTTCACCGAGCGCCGGCGCCAAAATCTGCACACCGACGGGCAGACCGGCTTCACCGGTTCCGAACGGCACGCTCATCGCGGCATGACCGGCGAGGTTGGTGGGAATCGTGAACACGTCGCAGAGATACATCGCCAAAGGATTACTGGTTTTGTCACCAAACTTAAATGCCACCGTGGGCGACGTTGGCGTGAGAATCACATCACACTTGGTGTAAGCCTTCGCGAAATCGTCAGCAATCAACCGACGCACTTTCAGGGCTTTACCGTAATAGGCGTCGTAATAGCCGGCTGACAATGCATAAGTACCGAGCATGATGCGTCGCTTTACTTCGTCACCAAAACCTGCTGCTCGCGTGGCTCCGTACATCGAATTCAAATCTTTGGCATCCACGCGCAAGCCGTAGCGCACGCCATCGAAACGTGCGAGGTTGCTGCTTGCTTCGGCGGGGGCAACCAAGTAATACGCAGTCAAGCCGTACGACATCGACGGCATCTGCACATCCACCACCGTTGCACCGGCTGCACGCAGCGCGTCGAACGCAGCCTCGAGTTGGGCGAGCACGTCAGGCGACGAACCCTCGGGCATGTCGGTAATGCGACCGATGCGCATTCCTTTTACTCCTTGCGACAACACCGGCAGTAGTGCTGGAGCCGGTTGTGGCAGCGATGTTGAATCCAGCGGGTCATGGCCGGCAATCACTTCCATCATCAGCGCGGCATCGGCAACCGTGGTGGTGAACGGCCCAATTTGATCGAGACTGCTACCGAACGCCACTAAACCTTGGCGTGACACCATTCCATAGGTGGGCTTCACACCCACCAGGCCGCACAATGCAGCAGGCTGGCGAATGCTGCCACCGGTGTCGCTGCCCAATGACGCAGTAGCAAAACCAGCAGCGACGGCCGCCGCACTTCCGCCACTCGAACCGCCCGGCACCCGCGAAGTGTCGAGCGGGTTGCGCGTCGGGCCAAAAGCTGAGTTCTCGGTGCTCGAGCCCATGGCGAACTCATCAAGATTCGTTTTGCCGACGAACACCGCACCTTCGTCAGCAAGTCGACGCACGACGGTTGCGTCATACGGTGGCTTCCAGCCGGCCAGAATTTTGGACGAACAGGTGGTCTCGACACCGCGCGTGCACATGTTGTCTTTCAGCGCGATGGTGACACCAGCCAAACGCCCAACTTTTTTGCCAGCCTGCACATCAGCGTCGATTTGTGTTGCGCGCTCGCGAGCGCGATCCGAAGTCACCAGGTTGAAGGCATGAACCTCGGATTCGCGAGCAGCAATCGCTGCCAGATTTTCTTCGAGCACTGCCACCGCCGACAGTGACCCATTGGCAACTGCAGCCGCAATATCAACGACAGTTCGACCTGCGCTGTGTGCACGGTCTACGCGGCCTGTACCTTGCGTCGGGCTCATTCTTCGAACCCAACGATTGGCGGCACTCGAAAGCGGCCATCTTGGGCCGCGGGTGCCGAACCGAGCACTTCATCGCGATTCAGCGACGGTGCAACAACGTCGTCGCGCAACACGTTGCTTAGTGGAATCGGCTGCGTCAGCGGCTCGACATTTGACAAGTCGAGTGCGTCAACGTCACGAAAATGTTCGAGCATGCCCGCCAACTGCTGCGTCATGCGCTCGACTTCGGCGTCATTCAAATCAAGTCGCGCCAAATGTGCAACTTTTTGTACTGTCTCACGAGAAATTGGCTCAGGCACGAGAAATAATGCTACGAGCGCAGATGCACGAGCATGCCCGATTCGGGCCACATACTCGGGGGCTGCAG
>SYEA01000091.1 GCA_005800965.1 Actinomycetota bacterium
AGGTGATGCTCTACCACTGAGCCACGTCCGCGCTACGGGTTTGAGTTTAGCAACGGGTCGACCGTCCCCACCTCGTTGCTTTTTGCGCCTCGTGCCGTCGCTGCACTGACGATGACACCCCCCAAACCCATCAACACCACCACACCGCCCAGCACTTGTAACAGCGAGACACTTTGACCAAGAAAAAGAAATGCCAATGAGGTGGAAATCACTGGTCCACCCAGCGTGATTAACGACGAGACCGTTGTGTCGAGATACCGCTGTGCCCACGTCATGAAATAGTGACCCATCGTTCCAGGAATAAGCATCATCAAAACCAGGAACATCCAGTCGCGTGGCGGCACATCCAGTAGGTCGTTGCTCGAGACCACCGCCCACGGAATCGCGAGCAACACATTGACGACGCAGATACCCGTGAGAAACGACCACGTGTTGATACCTTCGTCACGAGCGCGTTTGGCAGCGATGAAGTACACCGTCCACATCAACATGTTGCCCAATGCGAGACCGTCTCCGAGCAATCCTTGTTGGCCTGCACCACTGCCGCTTTCGGCACCAACGACCACCGCCACTACCCCAACAAAGCTCACGATCGAGTACGCCACTCGCTGCAACGTGACTTTTTCGCCCAACAGGCGCGGTGCGATGAACAACAGCACTGCTGGGGTGAGGCTGCCGATCAACGTTGCATTGGCAATTGAGGTCTCTCGAAATGACCCAAATCCCAATCCTGTGGAGAGAGCAAAAAAGATGCCTGGCTTCCATGACACCGCAAAATGATGACGAGTGAATCCATCGCCTGCCAGATGTGCGAGCAAAAACAACACGGGCAACCAGATGAGTTGCCGGAGCAGAACGGTTGTCGACAACGAAATGCTCAGACTGGATACGAGGATCGGCCCGACACCCCAACTGATAACCGCCACCACCACGGCAGCGATAGGTGCAAATCGCGGAATAGACACAAAGTTGCTAACTACGAGCGCTTATCAGCAGGGCGCAGATCGATTCGCAGCACGAGCACGCCATCCTCAAGTGATGCTTCGGCGTCACCAATCATCGCGAAATCTTGGAAGTCGGTATTTGCTTGAGCGATAAATTGCTGTCGCTCTTCGCCCGCTACCGGTGGGAGTGGGCGCTTGCGCACTGCTGCAGCGCGTTCCTTGAATCGCGCAATCATTGCGCTTGGCTCAAAACTCACGGCTCTACCGTAGTTCGGGCGGGTTCTCATTCGAGCGAGCCTGGCGCAACATTTCCTTGCGTTCGCTGTCGTCGGCTGATCTAAATCGCTTGTCGCCCATGATGCGCAGTGCACCCAGTACGGGGTCATGAGGCTGGGCTGTACGCCAAAACCACATCGTGACGGCTGCCAACGCGAGCCCCGCTGCGATGAGCACAAACCCGACTATCACGCTGCCAAACTAGTTGTATGAGCAATTTGGTCACCAGCATTGTGTTCTTGGCAGTTGTTGGTGGCCTTGCCTGGGTGGGCTGGGGCCTCGAGCCGCACTGGTCGTCTAAGGATGGCCGAAAGTTCATGTGTCGCATGCACGAGCCCAAGATGGATGCCGACGATTCCACCCGAGCGCGCTGGCACGATGTGAAAGTCGCTGTCAACGATGACGAGTTGTTGGTCTATGCCCGGTCGCGTCGTTCGGCAAGCTTGCGCGGCAGTTGGAAACTTAGTGGCGTTACTGACGACCCGAAGAAGCAACGGCGGCTCTACGACGTGCGCGCCAGCGATGGTGCAGTGGCCGTGATACGGGTGCCCATGCGCAGCCGCTGCGTCCCCGTGCTTGATGCCCTAGTGCCGTAGGCACTCATGAACACAGTGCCGTAGGCACTCATGAGCACAGTGCCGTAGGCACTCATGAGCACAGTGCCGTAGGCACTCGGGCCTAGTTGTTGTGCAACCAACGGGTGATCGGCCCGCCCACTTGCTGCAGATCAATGAGAAATGCATCATGTCCATGCGGCGACTCGATTTCCACGTACTCCGCAGTCACGCCGTTGTGCGCCACTAAGTCGCGAATTTGTCGCTGTTGGTATGTGGGATACAAGATGTCGCTGGAAATTCCCATCGCCAGCGTCGGGGCCGTGACTCGTGACATCGCTTTGGCCAGCCCACCACGACCACGTGCCACATCGTGAAGATCCATCGCCTTACCAATCAATAAGTAGCTGTTGGTGTCGAATCGACGAATAAGTCGATCACCGTGGTGGTCGAGATATCGCTCGACTTCAAACTTGTCCCACAAGCTGATGCCATTGTTTTCTGCATCCATATCGGCGAGGTCACGTCCGAATCGATCGGTGAACACGTTGTCGCTGCGAAACGTCACTTGGGCCACCATGCGCGCAATCGCCAAACCTTGCCATGGGCCTTCACCCACTGGTGCTTGGTAATAATCGCCACCGCGCCACTGCGGGTCCAAGCGGATCGCGCGTCGACCAATTGCGCCCCACGCAATCTGCTGTGCCGTTGACTGAGCACAGGTTCCGATCGCCACGAGTGAACCGACTCGATCCGGAAAGGTAATCGCCCACTCAAGTGCTTGCATGCCGCCCATTGAGCCACCGATTACTGCATGCCACCGCGCCACACCAAGATGATCTGCCAGCCGCACTTGGGCACGCACCATGTCGCGAATCGTGATGACAGGAAACCGTGAACCGTACGGTGCGCCATCGTCAGGGTGCGGTGACGCTGGCCCTGTCGTGCCTTGGCATCCACCAAGCACGTTGCTGCACACCACGAACCACTCGTTGGTGTCAATTGCCAAACCCGGCCCGATGATGCCTTCCCACCAACCTGGCGTTGGGTGGCCATCGCCTGCTGCACCGGCCACGTGGCTGTCGCCAGTCCAGGCGTGACAGACTAGAATTGCGTTCGAACGGGCGCTATTCAACACACCCCAGGTTTCATAAGCCACGGTCACGTCACGCAGTGTGGCGCCGACATCAAGTGCGATGGCCCGCTCGCCAAACGAAACGAACTGTCGTCGCCCTGCATCTTGCCCAGGCGACCACGCCCCAGTGGCGAGATAGTCGGTGCGTTGCATGATGGATTCCGTTTCGTTAGGCCACCGTGCGGTCCGTTGTCCCTTGCGGGACCACATCGTCACCGAAATGACTTGGCACCGTGGATTCCCGGTTGCCGGACCTTATGGTCGCTCCTGATGTAGCACTCGTCAGGCTAGCGGTAGCGATTCAAGCCTCAGCAGGCGGAGTTGGGACGGGTTGGAATGGGTTCAGTTGGGCTTGGCGCATTGACGCCGTTGGGCCACTTGGCCGTATGCGAATGCGGCAAGTTTGCGGATGATTGGCAGATTGATGATCACACCAAAAAGCGGGTACGGCAACCTCGCGTTGCGCAACGCTGCAGCCGCCGCAAAGTTTGCTGATTGCTGTCGACCATCAGCCGCCACCCACTGCACGGCCTGTTCGCACTGTTCGAGACTCAATCCCAATGATGCGAGATCAGCAGTTTGATAAGCAACACACACGAGTGGTTGACGCGTACGGCGAACCAA
>SYEA01000092.1 GCA_005800965.1 Actinomycetota bacterium
ATGGTGATGCCTTGCTCGCGCTCAGCGCGCAGGCCGTCGGTCAACAATGACAAGTCCACATAGTCGGTGCCGCGGCGCTTGCTGACGGCCTCGATGTGCTCGAGTTGGTCTTCAAAGATGCTTTTTGAATCGAACAGCAGTCGTCCAATGAGCGTTGACTTGCCGTCATCAACCGAACCGACGGTGGCAAAGCGCAGGCGTTCCACTTAGAAGTATCCCTGTTTCTTGCGGTCTTCCATACCGGCTTCGCTGATGCGGTCATCGGCGCGCGTTGCACCCCGCTCGGTCACGCGCGCTGCGGCGGTCTCGGCAATGATCTGGCTCAGAGTGCTGGCGGTCGACTCGATTGCAGCAGTGCAGGTGGCGTCACCCACGGTGCGAAACCGCACCATTTGTTCGGTGACTGGTTCGTCGGCATCGGCCGACAAGAATGGCGTCTCGGCCATCCACATGCCGTCGCGGCGAAACACCCGGCGGCGATGCGCAAAATAGATGCTGGGCAACGCAATGTCGTATTCTTCGACGAAGCGCCAGATGTCGAGTTCGGTCCAGTTGGACAACGGGAAGATGCGAAAGTGCTCGCCCGGCTGGTGGCGGCCGTTGTAGATACCCCATAGCTCGGGGCGTTGGGTTTTTGGGTCCCACTGGCCGAATGAGTCACGAAACGAATACACCCGTTCTTTGGCCCTGGCGCGCTCTTCGTCGCGGCGGGCGCCACCGAACACGGCGTCGAATTTGTGCTCAGTGATGGAGTCGAGCAGGGTGACGGTTTGTAGCGGGTTGCGGCTGGCGCGCGGGCCAGTTGCATCTTGCATGCGTCCGGCGTCGATGGATGCCTGCACCGAACCCACGATGAGCTGCACGCCAAGTTCGGCCACGGCACGATCACGAAACTCAATAACTTCAGGGAAGTTGTGCCCCGTATCGATATGCATCACGGGGAAGGGCACCCTGGCTGGGGCAAAAGCCCGAACGGCCAGGTGCAGCATGACCACCGAGTCTTTGCCCCCCGAAAACAGCATGACGGGGCGTTCGAACTCGGCAGCCACCTCCCGAATGATGGTGACCGATTCGTCGACTAGCCCACGCAACGCCGATTGCACAGTCAAAACACTATGCGTGAAAGGGTGGTGCCCCAGCGATAGGCGCAGCGACACGGGTAAAGCACCATCTGGTGTGCTGAAACTGATTTTTCGTACAGGTTGCGGTGGCGAGGGCTTGGGCAAATTGCAAGCGTGTTATTATCTGGGTGCGCCGCTCGGCGCAACAACCACACATTAGGGGAGAGCGAATGAAACGACGAAAGGTAATCGCAGCAGCATTTGCTGCCGCAGCGATGATCGTTGCCGCAGCATGCGGTGGCGATGACGCAGCCGAAGAAGTAACCGAAGAAACCGAAGCGGCAACTGAAGAGACCACGGCACCGGCCGAGGACTACAGCATGGTCAAGGCAGCAGTGGTGTACATCACCACGCCTGGCGACTTGGGCTGGAGTTACATGCACGACTTGGGTATTGCCTATATGGAAGAGCAGCTCGGTATCGAGGTCACTCGACTCGAACTCATCCCTGAAGGTGCAGAAGCAACTGCCGTGTACGACAAGCTCGCACGCGACGGCTACAACCTCATCTTGGGAACTTCATTCGGGTACATGGACCCAATGCTTGAAGTTGCCGCGAAGTATCCAGATGTGTGCTTCCAGCATGCTTCGGGTTACAAGACTGCCGACAACATGGGCAACTACTTCGGTGCAATGGAAGAAGCGCGTTACCTCTCGGGTATCGCCGCTGGTGCAGCCTCAGCGAGCGGCAAGCTCGGTTATGTTGCAGCCTTCCCGATCCCAGAAGTGTTGCGTGGAATCAACGCATTCACCCTCGGTGCTCGTTCGGTGAACCCGAAGGCAACCGTTCAAGTTGCATGGACTTCAACTTGGTATGACCCTGCAAAAGAAAAAGAAGCAGCAGAGTCGCTTTTGGCCACTGGCGCAGACGTGTTGGGCATGCACCAAGACTCTTCAGCCACGGGTGAAGCAGCCAAAGCAGCCGGCGCAAAGTGGGTTGGTTACAACTCCGACGTGCGGGCAGCAGACTTCCCCGACACCTGGCTCACCGGCCCGGTCTGGAACTGGGGACCGCACTACGTGAAGTTGGGCAAGGATGTTGCTGCAGGTATCTGTGACAACTCGCCGTACTACGGCACCATGGCTGACGGCATGATCACCCTGGGAACTTTCGGATCAAGTGTCTCGCAAGAAACACAAGATCTGATTGCCGAGAAGGCAGCCGCCATCATCGATGGTTCGCTGTTGCCCTTCACCGGCCCGATCAAGGACAACGAAGGCAAAGAACAAATCGCAGCAGGTGCCAGCGCGGCACTTGGTGACTTGCTTGGCCAGTCGTATCTGGTGGAAGGTGTAATCGGCTCCGCAAAGGGCTGAACCACCAACTAGTAAGCAATATTGCGCCCACCTCGCGCGAGCGGGGTGGGCGCTTTGCTTTGTATGGCAAACTTGGCAATCGTGACCAGCGCATCGATACAACACGGCGCAGGGGGCGTGCTGGCCCTTGCCGCACGAGCGGTAACCAAACGGTTTCCCGGTGTCATTGCCAATGACCAAGTGAATTTTGATCTGGCGCGTGGTGAAGTGCACACGCTGCTGGGCGAGAACGGAGCAGGTAAGAGCACGTTGGCGTCGGTGCTGTGTGGTTTGTACCGACCCGAGGCCGGGCAAGTGGTTCGAGACGGCAAAGAGGTTCGACTCAACAGCCCGCGTGATGGTTTGGCTCACGGCATTGCCATGGTGCACCAGCATTTTCGCTTAGTGGATCGCTTCACGGTGGCCGAAAACGTGGTGCTTGGCCACAAGTCATTGTCGTTCGTTTTGGCCACTGCGGAAATTGAAGCAAAGGTTGCAGCAATCACCGAGGAGTTCGGCTTGCCACTCGACCCGCGGGCCGTCGTGGGCGAGTTGTCGGCAGGCGAGCGACAACGGGTAGAAATTGTTAAGGCGTTGTATCAGGGTGCTGAAATTCTCTTGTTGGACGAACCCACTGCGCTTTTGGCGCCGCCCGAGGTGGAAAAGCTCTTCCTGACTGTTCGAGCGATGACACACGTGGGTAAGTCGGTCGTGTTCGTGAGCCACAAGTTGGGTGAAGTCGTCGATATTTCTGATCGCATCACGGTGATGCGAGGTGGCAAGGTCACTGGCTCGGTGCGACGGGGTGAGGCCGATGTGCGACGGCTGGCCGAGCTGATGGTGGGACGAGAGATCAATATCGTTTCGCGACGGGCTAAATCGCCTGTGGGCGAAGTGTTGTTGTCAGTGTCACAGGTGCATCTAGAGCGAGACGGTGCAGCAATGTTGACCGATATCAACCTTGAAGTCCGAGGTGGTGAGATCGTCGGCGTGGCCGGTGTGGCCGGCAATGGTCAACGTGACCTGGCCGAGGTCATCGCGGGTCTGTGTGCACCGCAGCAGGGCAACGTGACGGTATGTGGCACGCCAACGGCGGGGCGCGGTGCGGGTGGGGCGCGGCGAGCCGGCTTGGCGTACGTGCCCGAAGATCGCCTCGGCACGGGTTTGGCACCATCGATGTCGATCAGAGACAATCTCGTGTTGACCCGCGTCCGCGATTTTCTCGTGGATCGCAAATCGGCGCTGCTCGAGGCTGAGACATTCATCAAACAACTCGAGATAAAAACCCCGGGGCCACTCACCCCGACTCGCAAGCTTTCTGGTGGAAATGCACAAAAGGTGTTGTTGGCCCGCGAGATATTTGCGGTGAGTGGTGCGCGCGTGCTCGTGGTGTGTTCGCCGACGCGCGGGCTGGATGTGGGGGCTGTCGAAACGGTGCACGCTCTGCTCGACGAAGCACGTGATGCTGGCAAGGCGATTCTGCTGGTGAGCGAAGATTTGGATGAAGTGATGACATTGGCGGACCGTGTCTTGGTGCTGTATCGCGGCCGCATCACGCTCGAGCAAACGGGGCTCGACACCAATGTGGATCGCGTCGGCCAGGCAATGGCGGGTATCACCACATGATCTTGCTGGGTCGACGTGTCCAGGTGGAGCAGCGCATGGCGGTGCCCAAGTCGGCAGTGGTGATTGTGCCCGTGGTGTCGGTGGTATTTGCGTTGGTAGTTGGTGGAGTGTTTCTGGCACTCACCGGGCATCCGCCGATTCGCACCTACCTTGACCTGTTGGACAACGGCTACACCAGTTTCTATGGCATCACCGACACCCTCGGTTTGGCGACACCGCTCATTTGCACCGGTCTGGCCGCGGCTTTTGCGTTTCGTATGAATCTGTACAGCATCGGTCAAGAAGGCCAAATGTATCTCGGCATGATCGGCGGCACGTGGGTAGGCATCGTGCTGGCCGATTCGCTGCCGCCGTTGATTGCAGTGCCGAGTGTGCTGGTGTTCGGGGCGATAGCGGGTGCAGCGTGGATTGCAGTACCCGCATTTCTGCGCGCCCGGCTGGGCACGAGCGAAATCGTCAGCACGTTGCTGCTCAACTATGTGGCGCTCAATTTGGTGAACTACTTCATCTTCGGGTCGACCGGCTTTTTTCGTGACCCAACCACATCGTTTCCGCAGGGCCGTGCCGTAGCAGAGAGTGCGCGTCTTTCACCCATGGCTTTTTTTACCGACAAAGTCACGAATGCTTATCCGACATTGTTTGTTGCAATACTGCTCGCCGTATTTTTGTTCTGGTTCATGCGGGTGTCCAACTACGGCTACGAAACTGCGGTGTATGCCGACTCACCGAACACGGCTCGCTACGCCGGGATGAATTCGGCCTGGTTGCAGTCGTCGGTGCTGTTGGTGTCTGGTGCACTGGCGGGCGTTGGCGGGGCAATGTATGTGGTTGGTCCAGCCGGCAAGGTCGACCCCGGCTTGTTGCAGGTGGGGTTGGGGTACGCCGGCATCGTGGTGGCAGCCCTAGCGCGCTACAACTTTTTGGCCGTGGTGCTGGCGGCCGTGTTGTTCGCTGGCCTGCGCACGGGCGGCAACGCACTGCAAGTGTCGAACGACCCGGTGCCGATTGCGATTGCTGTGGTGCTGCAAGGTGCGGTGCTGTTGTTCGCCCTCGGTGGTGAACTATTTCGGCGCAATAAAGTCACCTTGGTGCGGGTGCAGAGAGCCACCACATGAACTCCAACATTTGGCTGCTCACATTCGCTGATGCAATCAGCATCGCCACCACGTTGATCCTTGCGTCACTCGGAGCCATCATCACCGAACGGAGTGGTGTAATCAACCTCGGTGTTGAGGGAATGTTGTTGATGGGGGCAGTTACGGGTTTCATCGTGGCCGACGGCACCGGCAACTTGTGGTTGGCGTTGTTCGCCGCAGTGGTCGTTGGTGTGGTGCTGTCAGCAATTCACGCCGCGCTCACGGTTGGGTTGCGAGCCAATCAAATCGTGTCCGGTCTGGCGATGGTGATCTTCGGGACAGGTTTATCGCAATTCATCGGCAAACCCATCGAAGGCGACCCACTTCCGGTGATCATTCGACCACTTGAATTGGGTTGGCTATCAGACTTGCCGTTCGTCGGGCCAGTGGTGTTTGGCCATGACGTGTTCACCTATCTCACCTGGGTGGCGGCAGGTGGGGCGTCGTTTTACATGCATCGCACCCGCCCAGGGTTGTTGCTGCGCGCCACTGGCGATGCACCAGCCACCGTCGATGCGCAAGGCGGTTCGGTGGCCCACATTCGCTGGGTGCACACGATGGTGGGTGGAGCACTCATGACACTCGCGGGTGCGTGGTACATGTTTGCACGGGCCGCAGCGTGGAACCAGGCCGCCACCACCAACGGCATCGGCTGGATTGCGCTTGCGCTCGTGGTATTTGCATCGTGGCGCCCGCTACGGGCAATCGGCGGGGCGGTGCTGTTCGGGTTTTCGTTGCAGGTGCCATTCACACTGCAGGCCCAGCAGATCAGTGTGTTACCGCCGACCATCGTCGCGATGTTTCCGTATCTCATCACTCTGGCGGTGTTGGTGCTGTTGTCCACCCCGCGAGCCCGGCGACTGCTGGGCGCACCCAAAATGCTCGGTCAGCCATTCGTACGCGATGAACGCTGATTGATGCACATGACAAAGCTTTCCGTTGCATCATCAAACGATGACATCTTGCGTGTGTTGCACGAGGTTGCCGACGCCACCTACGCAGCGTTGAGCACCAACACCGATTGGGGTTTGTCGGGTCAACGCGCGACGCAGTATTCCGTCGACCTGCGCGCGGATGCCGCAGCACTCGAGGTGTTGCATGGTGCGGGTTGCGCGGTGCTGTCCGAAGAGAGTGGTCGCACGGGGGATTGGCACGATGACGCCATCATCGTGGTGATGGACCCCCTCGACGGTTCAACCAATGCCAGTCGTCGTGTGCCGTGGTATGCGACTGCCCTTGCTGCACTCGACGCCAACGGTCAGCGAGCCTCGTTGGTGGCCAACCAATTCACCAATACCGATCGCTGGACTGCCACCACCGGCGGTGGGGCATTTCACAACGGCAATCTGATTCGTCCATCGTCGTGTGCCCAGTTGTCCCAGGCGGTGGTCGGTGTGTCGGGTCTGCCCAAAAAGCACCCTGGCTGGGCACAGTTTCGCGCGCTCGGGGCAGCGGCGCTTGATATTTGTCTCGTGGCACAAGGAACGCTCGATGGCTGGGTGGATTTGTCGTCGCATGGTGTGTGGGATTACTTGGCCAGTGTGCACATCTGTCGTGAAGCCGGGGCCGTGGTGGGTGAGGCACAAGATCGCGACTTGATCGTGACAGAGCACGCCGAACGTCGCTCGCCAATCATCGCCGCAACCCCCGAACTTTATGCAGCATTGCAGCGCGTACGTGACTAAGCCCGGTTCACCAGCGGCATTCCTCGAGCGCTTCGTGGCAGTCGAGATGCGGGCAGCGGGCTTGATTGTTGCCGCAGCCCTGCTCGGCGTGGGCTCCGCCACATTCGGCAACGTGTACATAGAGAACGACTTGACGCGCGTGCTGTCAGAAATTGCCATTGGTGGTTTTTTTCTCCTGGTGGGTCTCGAACTGCGTCGTGAGTTCGCCAGCGGCGTGTTGTCAGGGTTAACCCTGTGGGCAAGTGTCGCCGCAGCCACGATGGGCATGGCGTTACCAGCTCTCATTTATGCCTCGCAAGCACCGGCAGCAGCCCGTGATGGTTGGGTTGCAGTTGTAGCCACCGACATTGCGCTTGCCGCTGCAGTCATGACCCTCGGTGGTGTTTCGCGCAAGGTGCGCACGCTGCTATTAACGGTGGCGGTGCTGGATGATCTCGGCGGCCTCATCGCCCTCGTCACCACCGGCAAACGCCCTGAGCTGTTGTGGCTGGCACTGGCCGTCGCCGCCGTTGCGATCTATGCCTGGGCAATTCGTCAGTTCAACCTCGGTGTAGTGACGGTCATCGTGGCGACTCTCGTCGCGGTGGTGCTGATGTTGCAGGCAGGGCTCCACCCGTCGTTGGGGGCGTTTGCCGTTGGCTTTTGTGCGCCAAACTTCGACCCCGAGAACCCGAGCGTGTCAGAACGGGTGCAAGAGCGCGTGCATCCGTGGATTGCAGCGATATTTCTGCCGATCTTCGTGTTTTTGCACACTCTTGTGCCCATTGCAACACCCAAAGACGCACCGATGTCACTTGTCTGGACAACCGTGTTGGCAATCGTGGTGGGTAAGGTGCTGGGCGTGGGTGGCATGTTGATCGTGTTGAGCAGGCGGCTGAACATTGCGGTGAGTGAAGCGATCGCAGTGGGTTGTGCCGCCGCCGCAGCGCTCACCGTGGCGCTCATCGGTGTGGCGGCAACGCTGGACAACACACCGTACGAAGAAGCGGTCAGCCTCGGCATCCTGATCGCGACAGCCATCGCCTTTGTTCTGGGTGTGGGTGCAGGTCGACTGACGGCGAACAAGGGCGAGTCTGATGCCACGTGAGCTGAATGGGGCACACGTCGTGGTGGTTGGCGCTAGTGGCGTGTTGGGTGCCAGCATCGCCCGGCAACTGACGACCGCTGGTGCGCGTGTATCGGCAATTGTGCGCGACCATACGCGACTTGATGGAGCCAGTGTCGCGCAATACGCGCTGGCCGATGTCACCGACAATACGGCAATGCGAACCGCGTTCGCCTCGGTAGCACCGTTCGACGGCGTGGTGAACGCCACTGGGGTTGTGGCATTCGGCAATGTTGCCGATCTTGATGACGCCACGTTGGCACGACTCTTTGCTGTGAATGCCATTGCCCCCA
>SYEA01000093.1 GCA_005800965.1 Actinomycetota bacterium
CACTACGAGCACAACTTCGTCGGACTGCACCGCTTTGTTGCCGTCGCCAACGTGGAGGTTCCCGCTGGACAACACCGTCTGGTGGTGAAGTTCACCATGACCGGTCGGTTCAAAGGCAACGTGGAGTTGTACTACGACGACATGCCCGTTGGCGCCGCGGAAATCCCGATGACCGTACCGTTCACCTACAGCGTCGCTGGCTTTACGGTGGGTTATCTGCGTGGACACTCGGTCATTGCCGACGAGCACGCACCGTTTTCCTTTACTGCTGGTGCCCTCCATTGTGTCATCGTGGAACCGGAAGGTCGAACGTGGCGCGATCCGGCCCGCGAAGATCGCGCAGCCCTCGGTACCCAGTGAACCTGGTGGACGTGCGTCCCAACGTTCTCCTCGTCACGTTGGATCAGTTCCGCGGCGACTGCTTGTCACTTCACGGTCACCCCGTGGTGCGGACTCCGCATCTCGACGCACTTGCGCGGGAGGCGACGGTGCTCTCTCGCCATTACAGCCAGGCAGCACCGTGCTCGCCAGGCCGGGCAAGTTTGTACACCGGCATGTATCTGATGAATCACCGTGTGTGCTTCAACGGCTCTCCGCTCGACCACTCGTTCGACAACGTGGCGCGAGTCGCGCGACGACACGGCTATGCACCAGCACTGTTCGGATACACCGACCAGGGCGCTGACCCGCGAGTTACCGAAAGCGCGACGGATCCTCGGCTGTCTACGTATCAAGGAGCTTTGCCGGGTTTCGATTGGCTGCTCGACTTGAGCGAGCCGTACACACCGTGGCTCGCTCATTTGCGCGAGCACGGGCATACGCCGGCTAATCACATCGTGGCACTTGAAACTGAGCCTGAGCGAGATGAGTCGCTCAGCATCTCGACTTTTCTTACCAACCAATTTTTAGGTTGGCATGCCGATACACGCCAAGCAACCACGAGCGATGTGCCGTGGTTTGCCCACCTCAGTTACCTACGTCCACACCCGCCATATGCGGCCGCCGGCAAGTGGTCACAGGAGTACGACCCAGCAATTGTCGATCTTCCCATCGCACCAAGCAACGACCGGCACGGCTTTCACGACGCCGTCATGCAACTTCCCGATACGAGGGCGCCGAGAACCGAAGCGGGAATGCGTCGACTGCGCGCGCAGTACTACGGAATGATCAGCGAAGTTGACCATCAACTCGGACGTATTTTTGCTGCGCTGCGTGACCGAGGCGAATGGGAAAACACCATCGTCGTAATCACCGCCGACCATGGGGAGCAACTCGGCGATCACGGACTACGCGAGAAGGTTGGGTTTTTCGAGCAGAGTTACCGCATCGTCGGCATGGTGCGCGCACCGCAACTTGCCGGCGGTCACGGTCGGCAAGTCGACGCCTTCACCGAGAACGTGGACGTTCTTCCCACCTTGTGCGAGTTGATTGGTGCGCCAATTCCCCCCCAATGTGACGGTCGGTCGTTGCTGCCTTGGCTGAATGGCGACACGCCCACCGACTGGCGCGATGCTGCAACGTGGGAATACGACTGGCGACAGTTGTACGTTTCCGACGACGCAAACGGCTCGGCCCTGCAATGGCCGCACGATCGTCGGCTCGAGCGCCAGCATCTCTGCACTCAACGCGATGCACACACTGCCTATGTGCAGTTTGGTAACGGAGATTGGCTGGCGTTTGACCTGGCTGTCGACCCCACCTGGCGTACACCCATGACCGACCCTGCCCGCGTGTTGCCGCTTGCCCAGCGCATGCTCACTTGGCGATCGCAGCACACCAATCGCGAACTGAGCGGGTTCAAACTCGAACACGGTGGCGTCGGGCGTTGGCCGGCAAATGTGCCCTGGCGTTCAACGGCGAATTGATCGCCACAGCAATACCGCTAACGCAACTCCAAACGTGACGGCTGCCAGCCAGTCAGTGAATGCTTCGTTGGCTAGTCGCCAAAGCACGACTGCCATCAGTGCAATCGAACCACTCGAGACACCACGCAAAAACGCACCGAATGCCCGGTGTTGCTGCGACCACACCACTACCCGACCGATGAGGGCAGCAAAAACAAATGATGGAGCAAAAATGCCAAGGGTCGCCACGGCGGCACCAGCAAAGCCTTCAAGATGCCACCCGATAAATGTTGCGGTGGTGAACACCGGCCCGGGTGTGAACTGCCCGACAGAAATGGCGTCAAGTAGGACCTGTTCGGAAATCCATCCGCGCCCGACTACTTCACTATCTAAAAACACCAACAACACGTAGCCGCTGCCGTAGATCACGGAGCCAATTTGCAGAAATACCAGAAAGATTTTCAGCAGTGACGGCGACACGAGGGCCACTGCTGGCAAAGCCATCACCACACCCAGACTGCGCGGTGCCAAGCGCAACAACACCGATGCAACACCCACGATGAGTAGCACCAGTAGTTCGGGAATGCCCACCACAGCACCAGCGAGTGCAAGAACCACAACAATCAAGTCACGCTTGTCACGCACTGCCGTGGTGCGCAACGACCACAGTGCATGCAGCACGATGGCCACCACAATGGGCACTACCCAGCGTCGAATGTCGGCAATAGTCGAGCTGGTCAACACATCTTCATACATCCACACCACCGCGCAAACGATGACGAACGCCGGCACGATGAACGACACCCCGCCAACGACAAGACCGCGCCAACCAGCACGTTGCGCGCCGATCGCCATCGCCATCTCGGTGGAATTCGGGCCGGGCACCAACGCGCAGGCACCCACCATCTGGGCAAACTCATCCTCACTAACCCACGACCGATTCGTCACCACGCGGCGTCGCATCATCGCGATGTGGGCAGCCGGGCCACCAATGCCAATCACACCCAACCACGCAAAAAGCCGTGCTACCTCGAGCAGTCGCCGCCGTGGTGGTGACGCATCGAATTGCATGTCAGGCGGCATGGTCGGCCATGCTATGAGAATGGGATTTCGCTCATGACCTTTGGTGCTCATTCACGATTCGGCATGGTGGCCAGTGCCGATGGCGTGGCAACGCAAGCAGGCACCCACATCTTGGCGCTCGGCGGCAACGCAGTGGATGCAGCGCTTGCCACCAACGCAGCGATGGCAGTCGTGGCCCCACATCTGTGTGGAATAGGTGGCGATCTTTTCGCTCTGGTGCACGTCAACGGCGAAGTACACGCACTTGATGCTGCGGGTCGTGCAGGCTCGGGTGTGAGTGCAGCACAACTGCGCGCCGAGGGCCACACCGAAATGCCATTTCATGGCGATATTCGTACTGTGACTGTGCCTGGTGCGGTGGCGGGATGGATGTCATTACACGAACGCTTCGGCACGTTGCCGCTGGCCACCATTTTGGGCCCGGCGATTCGGCTCGCCGAAGAAGGCTTTCCTGCTTCGCCACTGCTGGTTGGCTCGCTCGCAATGATCAAGCCGGCTCTTGCACCGAACTTCGCCATGCTTTCGCGCCAGGCGACCACAGCCGGCCAGCTCGTGCAACGCGAGGGTGTCGGTCGCACACTGCGCGCAATTGCAACTGGTGGTCAAGCAGCGTTTTATCAAGGTGAGTTCGGTGAAGGTCTGTTCGCTCTCGGCAAAGGCGTCTATTCGCGCACGGATCTTGAAACCGCCAGCGCCGAGTGGGTAACACCACTGTCGCTCGCGGTGTGGGGACACCACGTGTGGTCGATTCCTGCCCCATCGCAGGGATATCTATTTCTTGCAGCACTCGGTGTGGTGGAGCAACTCGACCTGCCCGACGACCCGCTCGACCCACAGTGGGCGCATTTGCTGATCGAAGCAACCACGGCGGTGAGCCACGACCGGCCCAACGTGTTGCACGATGCTGCCGACTTGGCCGCGCTGATTCCACACCTCGTTGCGCGCGCCACAGAAGTCGACCCGTCGTTGGCATCCGTGCGACCGATGCTCGCCAACGATGGCGATACCACTTATCTGTGCACCGTTGACCGCAACGGGATGGGTGTTTCACTTATCAACTCCAACGCGTCAGGCTTCGGCTCGCTGCTCGTCGAGCCGTCAACGGGTATCAACCTGCACAATCGCGGGCTTGGCTTCAGCGTGCAACAAGGTCATCCGGCCGAGGTCGCCCCTGGCCGCAAACCGCCGCACACGCTGTGCCCTGCTCTCATCACCCGAGCCGACGGCTCGCTGTTGTCGGTGCTCGGCACGATGGGTGGCGACGCGCAACCACAAATCATGTTGCAGATCATCACGCGCCTGTTGCGCCACGGTCACTCACAACCCTGGCAAGCCGTTGATGCGGGTCGATTCGCCTTACGCGGCCCGATCACTGGCTTCGATACGTGGACTACATCTCGCCCCGCAACCGTGCAGGTCGAGGGCCACGCCCCCGACGACTGGACAAGTGGCTTGGCTGATCGCGGTCATGCCGTCGAACGACGGGCCCGGCTCGACTCGGGCTTTGGCCACGCACACTGCATCGTGCTTCGTGAAGATGGTGCCATGGTCGGTGGCGCCGATCGTCGCAGTGTCGTTGGTTCGTGCGCCGGCCTGTAACCCGCTGCGCCAGTATCAACTAGCGGACTCAGCCAACGGTGTAAGTAAACGTCGCCACAAAACGCTGGTACGACTTTGTTGCTTTGGCCACAAGTTGCAGCTCACACGGGCCAGCTTTTGTGAAACGAACAATCGTCATCGTCGAGCCCTTGGCAACCGAACATGTCTTTGGTGACTTGCTCAGCACCCGAACTGACGACTTTTGATCAGTCACCAATGCAGAGTTCCTCAATGCGATGCTGCTGCCCACTTTTTGGGCAGTGTCATCTTTGGGAACGCCTATTTGACGAGCCTTGAGTACTTGCTGACCCAAGAAGGCCAAGGGCAGAACGGTGTCGAGCGCGGTGTCCTGTAACCCGAGGTGATCGCGGTGCACAAAAATTGCGCAATTGGTGAAGCCGCACGGGAAACTCTCTTTCACCGTGACTCCATCTGCCTCGTACATCACCACTGTTTGTTTGAGGGGAAGCGTCAGAGTTCCAGCCGCTGACATTGATCCACGAGCACCATTCATCGTGGCCCAAATCATTTCGCTAATTCGCTTGAGGCTTCCGTTGCACTTCAAGCCGGTGGAGTCACGCTGGCCAAGTGCCGGGAGGTAGCACTGTCGCACGTACACACCTTGAGTTGCGGGAATGCCAGTCAACGTCAGTGTGATGCTCTCGCCATCAATCAAACCCGCCGACTTGCTCGGAGTGATTATCACACCGGTCGAGGCCGAAACTGGTGTTGCAACAGAAATCGGCGCAACCGATACGAGTGCGCCAAGCAGAGCGAGAAGATACGAGCGTGAATTTTTCATGATGGTTCCTTTGTTGATAAGCAATTGAAAGTCGATTCATCCATTAGAGAAGCTGATGGGCACGAATACGTCTTGTGAACGATCATCGCGTCGAGTGTGATCGGCGAATGTGACGATTCCACACTGCTGCTTGGTGCAGTCAATGAGATTCGTTGATTCGTCGGTTGCTCGCACAAATAAAGTTACGACGAAGGTTCCATCGGCAGCGAAGGGAACCGTGAGACCTATGGCATAGCCCGGTGGATTTGACGAAATCCACTGCGAGAGCGGCGAGGACCCATCAAGGTTTATTCCGCCCACACAACGGCGAGCCGCATTCCATGTGGCTTGGTTACATACGAATACATAGATGCCCTTTGTGACATCAAACCCCGAGCCGCGGACCGTCACCAGACCACCCTTGGGGTCAAGACCACTGGTTTGGCTCACGGTGATCTTGGGTTGTGGTCGCGACGGCGTGCTCACCGAAGTAGAGGTTGAGACAGTGGTTGAAACAGTGGTTGATGCAACAGTGGGCGTGCCCGTCGTTGATGCGACACTCGTAGGCACGACACTCGTAGACACAGCCATGCTCGTAGACACAGCCATGCTCGTAGACACAGCAAGCGTGGATTGCGGGGCTGTTTCAACAGTTCCGCAGCCACTTACCACCACGAGCAACCACGCAGCAGGTAACCAACGTCTCAGCGCCAGGCTTCGGAGGGCGTTGGCTCGGCTCATACCCTTAGAGGCAATGTCGCGACGATTGTTGTTAGTGGGCTCTTTGCTCATGGGTGTTGTCACTGGTTGTGGCAGCACGACGGCCGAAACCACCGGTGATGCTCGCTTCATTCTGTCGCAGGACTACCCACTTCCCACGCTCGCAGCACTAGAGCCCTCGTTACCCACTTCGGTTACTGGTGCCGACGGGGTTGTGGTCAAGGTCACCGATTCATCCCGAATTATTGTGCTCAATCAGGCAATCGCCGAGATTGTGGTGTCACTCGGCTTGCAAAACCTCATTATCGGTCGCGATGCAACGACCACGCTGGATTCGCTCGCTGACATTGCCGAAGTAAGTAGTGGCCACGACATCAGCGCCGAAAGTATTTTGTCGCTCCGGCCCTCTGTGGTGATCGGCGACACTCGGACTGGTCCACCCGAAGCAATTCAACAGTTGCGTGGGGCGGGTGTGCCGGTGCTGCTGGCACCTGAGGTGTGGTCACTCTCGGCGCTGCCGCAACGTGTGTCGATGATTGCCGAGGCGCTCGGCGTGCCAAATTCTGGCAAAGATCTCATTGAACTGAGCGAACGAGCAGTTGCAGATGCCCTTCAGGCGGTCGCTTCATATGCGTCGGTACCACGTGTCGCGTTCTTGTACGTGCGCGGAACTGCTTCGGTGTATCTGCTCGGCGGTTCGGGTTCTGGCGC
>SYEA01000094.1 GCA_005800965.1 Actinomycetota bacterium
CCGTCGGCTTTTGCCCAGACTGAACTGCGGTGGTTGGGTTGCGCGCTGCAACACACGGTCGCTGATGTCCTGGCCGACGCAGATTCCAGCCACAGCGTGCCACGCCGCTGACTCGGCGATATTGCGACCACCCGTACCGATGACCACGACGAGTTCGATTTCCCAATCGGTGGTGGATACATCGATGGGGATGTCGCCAAATGGCTTGTTGACGGCTGAAGCAAATTTGGTGAACGTAAGCGGCGTATCGGGAATCGGTGCGCCGGTCTCACTTGCGTGTTCGCGGTAGTTCAAGCCGATACCAAAAATCTGTCGCGGAAATGGAGACGGCGCATCAAGATCGGCCACATCAAACTGCATGCCGCCATGCATGGTTGCCGCGAGCTCGCGCACCTGCACCCAACGTTCAAACAACTGCATTGGGTCGTGGGGAAGCGCGCCGTTGCTTGCGCGTTCGATATCGATCGCCAAATTGTCAGGGGTAACGAAGACCGCTCGACCTTGCAGGTTGGCCACTCGCATTGATGTATACGCTAACGAAACAAGCTCAGCCGGGCCGCCTCGTGCGCGGCCACGGGCCGAGATCGTTAATGGTGGCGACCGTGCTGGCGATGGATTCCGGTGGCACTGGATGGCTTATGAGGTAACCCTGCGCTTTGGCGCAGTGCATCTCGCCAAGCACTTGCAGCTGGCGAACGCTTTCTACGCCTTCGGCAACGATGTCGAGGCCCATCGACTCGCACATGGCGATAATCGTGCGCACGAGTGAGCGGGCATCAGCGTTGTCAGCCACACCGCTGATGAACGAGCGGTCGATCTTCAAACTGTGAATCGGAAACTTCTGCAGCAACGAAAGTGACGAGTATCCCGTGCCGAAGTCGTCGATGGCGACGCGCACACCGAGGTCACACAACTTGGTGAGTGCATCGAGGGCCTGGTCTGGTTGGGAGATCATGACACCCTCGGTGACTTCGAGCCACAACTGACGAGCCGGAATGTGGGCGCGAGTGAGGGCTTCGCTCACGAGATTGACGAAATTCGGGTCACTCAGCTGGCGCGGTGACACGTTGACTGCCATTGTGGCGTCGCGCGGGCATATGCCGCTGGCAATCCATTCACCAAGGTGGGTGAGTGCTTCCAAAAGAGCCCACGCACCGATCGGCACGATGGTGCCAGTTTCTTCGGCAATCGGAATGAACTCGGCTGGGGAGATCGAGGAGCCGTCCTCACGATCCCAGCGCATGAGTGCTTCGAACCCGACAACTTCGCCAAGACCCACATCGATGATTGGTTGGTGGACGAGGCGCAATTCGCGGCGCTCTAGCGCGCGGTAGAGGGCTGTTTCGACCGCAAGTCGTTGGGTGACGCTGGCCAACATTGATTCGTCGAAGATGGCCACACAGTTGCGGCCTGACTCTTTGGCGCGGTACATGGCGGTGTCGGCGTGACGCAGTAAGTCGTCGGCGCTGTTGGTGACGGACGGGCGATAAGTCGATACTCCGATGCTCGCTGACACGAACACATCACCTTGACGAAGGGCCAACGGCTCATGAAATGACTCGAGTACGCGATCGGCGAGCACCATGGATTCGTTCGGGCCATTGGTCTGGGGGTCAAGCACTACGAATTCGTCACCTGCGATGCGACCAACAACACAATGGGTTGGCAAGATGAGCCGCAGCCGCGTGGCCACTGCAATGAGCACGTCGTCGCCGGCCGCGTGCCCGAGGCTGTCGTTGATGTTCTTGAATCGATCGACGTCGATGAACAGCACGGTCGGTTGGCGGTTGTCGCGCCATGCCGTGCGCAGAGCGGTGTCGACGTGCTCCAACATCAGGCTGCGATTGGGCAAGCCAGTCAATGCGTCGGTTTGCGCACTTTCAATGAGTTTGGATTGCAGTTGCGCGTTGGCGCGCACAGCAATGACCACGCGCAACAGCACAACACCCGACAAGAACAACACCGAAACGGTGCGCACGACTCGATCGCGAGTGTCTTGGGCATCGGTTAAGGCGAATACGGCGATCGGCACGACCAGCCCAGAGATGACCACAATGAGACGGCCAGCCATCGGACGAGCCGCGTGGTACGAACCTTGTGCGGTGAGGTGTCGGATGCCCGGGTGCAGCAGTGTGGCACAGGCGGCGAATAGTGCCATCACATACGGTGCATTACGTGCGGCGAGCGAGATGGTGATGACCTCGGCTTCGTGCAGTGCCCATAAGACGTCACCGATCAACGACGACAAAATCGCACTGCTCGCCAACCACACCACAGTGCTGTTGTCAGAATCACCGAGCAGCAGCGTTACCAACAAAAACAGCACCACTGCCGACAACGAAAATGTGATGCCGCGCACACCGGCCACGAACGGCTCGTTGCTAACCGCCGCGAACAACGGGCGCAGCACAACAATCCACACCACCAACCAGGCTCCGAGCGAAAGAATTGATGCGTCGGCGAGAATTCCGAGCGGTTCGCGGCCGATGCGACGTTGGGCGACTAGCAACAAACCCAGCACCAGAGTGATTTGCACCACGAAGAATGCCACTTCGGCCACGAGATGTTCGACTGCACCAAGCGAAGCAGCCGAAAGTAGTTGTCCGATGATGATTGCTGCAATGATGACGAAAAAGCCGGAGAGAATTCGACGATCAAGTTGGTGACGAGTCGCCGAAATGACCGTCGACACGACTATGGCCAAGAGCGCTAGACCGTAGACAACGGAGCCGATGTTCGTCGTACCACCGAGCACGTGCACAACCGAACCGACGATGCCAGCGCCAAGACATGACCACGCTGCGCGCTCCAAGGTGCGCCCACTCATGCGAACACCACTGCCACAACGGTAGTAAATCCACCAGCCGGGCGGCGTGATTCGCTAGTTTGTGAGTGGGCGGAGGTCCACGACCTCGGGTGCTGCTGGCACCTTTTTGGAGACCCATGTTCATCACTCGGCACACGCGTCTTGGCGACGTCGATTTGCGTAACCGCTTGTGGGACTTCTATCGCCGCGTCTACGCAGCCAACCCAGTGTCGCCATTCAGCGAAGTGGTGAATCGACACGAGTTTGATGACGCACTGTTGAACTCAACCAATCGTGTGTGGGTGGTGTGGGAAGACAACCGCCCAGTGGTGATGACACTTATTGCCACGGATATTTCCACCACGCGCTGGCTGAATGCTGAGTATTTTCGCCGTCACCACACCGAGCGGATGCGCAAAGGCCTGGTGCACTATGTGATGTGGGTCGTAGTTGACGAGTCGGTTGCCGTGCGTGGTGCAAACATTTCATTGGCCAAAGAAGCTCTCGCTGCTGAAGCACGCGATGGTGCATTGCTGGTGTTCGACCTGCCCGAAACTAAACAGGGCAGCGACACGGGTGGGGCTGCTGAACTGATGTTGCGGATGGGTCAGATGGTGGGTGAGGTTTCGTTGTTGCCGTTGGCCACCCAGCGATACTTTGCCCTGGATTTTTCCAATGCACACGCACCAGACCAGATACACGTCTCAGACAACACAGCCGCAGATAACATGAAGGAGTCCATGGGCACCTCCGCGACGTGATCGCTTCATGAGTGTGTCTACCCCGAACAGCACGGTCATCGTGCCTGGCGCCCACTTGATGGCGGCCTTGCTCGGCGAACGCGACGAGTTGTTACGTCAGGTCGAGCGGGCGTTTGCCCAGACCAAGATCCTGGTTCGTGGCAACGAAATCACCGCGGCTGGCCCGGAATCTGATCTGGTCGGGCGATTGTTCTTGGAGCTGTCGGAACTGCTGCAGCGAGGCGAATCGCTCGACCTCGTCATCTTGGGTCGGGTCATCGACATGGTGCGCAGCGATGTGAGCCCGAGCAGTGTGTTGACTGCCGACATCGTGCGAGTGGGCCAAAGTCGGCCGGTGCGCGCCAAAACTGCAGGTCAGCGCCGCTATGTGGACGCCATTGCAGAGCACGTGATTACGTTTGCCCTGGGGCCAGCGGGCACCGGGAAGAGTTGGCTTGCCGTGGCGATGGCGGTGCAGGCGCTTCAAAGTAAATCTGTACAACGAATCATCTTGACGCGCCCGGCAGTCGAAGCAGGGGAGCGGCTCGGGTTTTTGCCCGGCGATTTAATGGCCAAGATCGACCCGTATCTTCGTCCGTTGTTCGACGCTTTGCATGACATGGTGGGCGCCGACAACGCCCAGAAGTATCTCGAGCGCGGCGTGGTGGAAGTAGCCCCACTCGCCTTTATGCGCGGACGAACCCTGAACAACAGTTTCATCATTCTCGATGAAGCCCAAAACACGACCCCCGAACAAATGAAGATGTTCCTCACTCGCATCGGATTTGGGTCGAAAATAGTCGTCACGGGTGACACCACACAGGTAGACGTTCCCGATGGCCGCAGTGGTCTGGCCGGGCTCGAGCGCGTGCTGACCGGAATCGACGGGTTGACTTTCGTGCATCTCGAATACACCGACGTCGTGCGCCACAAAATCGTGGCGGACATTGTGGCTGCTTACGAAACGAATGGTGACAAAGGTGCAGCCCGTCCGCGTGGGGTAAAGCGGCGTGATTGAGCGGCCGCGGTCCACTGCACCCCGTCGCGCCGGCGGTGAAGGACACCTGGACGTTTTCGTTTCTGACGAACAAGTTGATGTGTCGTTGGACGGCGCACGTTGGCAGCGGTTGTCACTGCGGGTCCTTGAAGCCGAGGGTGTGCGCGGGCAAGCCGAGATGGCATTGCTCTTCGTCACACGTGAAGCAATCACTGAAATGAATCGCGTGCATATGGGTGTTGACGGCCCTACCGATGTGCTTGCGTTTCCGATTGACCTAGTCGATAATTCGCGCGCAACGGGGCCAACTGCTCACTCATCAACACCGATTGCGGCGCGGGTGGATGTTGGTGAACTTCCCCTCTTGGTGGGAGACGTCGTTGTGTGCCCGAGCGTTGCCAGCGAACAAGCGCCTTCACATGCCGGAACCTTGGATGACGAGTTGGCCTTGTTGGTGACGCATGGAATTCTGCATGTGCTTGGCTATGACCATGACACGCAAGTGAACGCCGACAAAATGCGGGCGCGCGAGCTCGCGTTACTGGAAGCCCTACACTGGGGGGCGCCCGCTCCGGTTGCGTTTGCCCAGGGCTACTAACACATGATTGCCGCTGCACCCACCACTATTGATATCTGGATTCTGGTTGCCGTTGGTGTGTTGCTCGTCGTTTTGACGTTGCTCTCGTTGGCCGAAATGTCGCTGTCACGAATCAGTAAGCAAAAAGCCGAGGCTTTGTTGGCTGATGGGCACAAACGTGGTGGCGTGTTGTTGCGTTTGGCTAGTGACCCCACACGCTGGGTGAACCCGTTGTTGCTCACCGTAAACATTCTGCAGACCCTGCAAGCGACTCTGACGGGTGTGGTGGCCAACCGTATGTTCGGGGCTCCGGGTGTGGTGATTGGAGTCGCACTCAACGTGGTGTTGTTCTTCGTTTTGGCCGAGGCAGTGCCCAAGACGTATGCCGTGCTGTATTCGGTACGAGGAGCAACGGCAACGGCACCGTTTGTTTCGGCGTTGGCTGCATTCTGGCCGTTGCGGGTGATCTCCAACCTCTTGATTCGCATAACGAACCTGATGGTGAAGGGTAAAGGCCTGGATGCCGGACCATTCATCAGCGAAAACGAGTTCCTTGGAATCGTGCAAGCGGCAGCAGCAGACTCGGTAATCGAAGTCGAAGAGCAGGAACTCATCGAATCCGTCATTGAATTTGGCGACACGGTGGTGCGCGAAATTATGCGACCTCGCCACGATGTCATCACGGTCGATGAAACCGTGACCATTTCGGCCGCTCTCACCGTGGCCATTGAGCACCAGTTCAGTCGCATGCCAGTGATACGTGTGGATGACGATGATATTGACGATGTGGCAGGCACGGTGAACACCAAAGATTTGATGCGTGTGGAGCGTGAAGGTGGGGGCGGCGAATCGATTCTCACGCTGATGCGCGAGGCCCACGTGGTGCCCGAAGGCAAGCCGGTGGCCGAGTTGATGCGCGAAATGCAGCGAACGCAGAACCACCTCGCCATCGTTGCCGATGAATACGGGGCGTTCAGTGGCATCGTGTCGCTGGAAGATTGCTTGGAGGAGCTCGTCGGCGAGATTGTCGACGAACACGACGATGCGGACAGTCGCTTTCGGCAGTTGCCAGGCGGAGACATGTTGGTCGAAGGTGCGGTTGGTCTCGACGACGCGAACCAACGGCTAGGTATTTCGCTCAGCACCGCGGAGTACGACACCATCGGCGGATACGTTTTCGGCATGATTGGGCGAATGCCGCGCATTGGGGACGGCGTCAATACCGAGGGCTATCAATTGCGAGTTGAAGAGCTCGATGGGCGTCGTGTCACCGTGGTGCGCTACGCCCCGAGGGCAGAAACCCCGATTGCCAACTAGGGTTCCCGACATGGAACTTCGTTTGGATGGCAAGGTTGCGTTGGTTACTGGTGCGTCGCGGGGAATCGGCAAAGCAATAGCCACCCACTTCGCTGCAGCCGGAGCAAAAGTCATGATCTCGTCGCGTAAACATGACGCACTCGTTGAGGCCCGCAAAGACATGGTCGGTGATGTTGAGGTGTTTGCTGCCAATGCCGGTGATGTCGACGCAGGTCGAGCTTGTGTGTCTGCGACTATCGAACGTTTCGGAGCACTCGACATATTGGTGAACAACGCAGCGACCAACCCGTACATGGGGCCAACCCTCGAGGTGGATGAGTCGCGATATGACAAGACGTTTCAGGTGAACCTGCGCGGACCATTGTTTTGGTGCAAAGCGGCCTATGAAGGTCATCTGCGCGCCCATCCTGGGGTGATTATCAATATCGCTTCAGTCGGTGGACTGCGCGCTGAAGGATTTTTGGGCGTCTACAACCTCACCAAGGCGGCGCTCATTCATATGACGCGTCAACTGGCTGGTGAAATCGGGCCAACGCGCGTGGTGGGAATCGCGCCAGGTTTGGTAAAGACCGACTTCGCTTCGGTGCTGGTGGAAAACTACGGGGAGAAAATGGCCAGTCAACTGCCAACGCGTCGATTGGGCGAACCGGAAGACATCGCCAACTTGGCGCTCTTTTTGGCTTCGGATAAGGCCAATTGGATCACCGGCGAAACTTATGTGATCGACGGTGGAGCAGGGGTGCGCTCGGGCGCCATGTAGGTGCGCGAATGGCGCAGCAATCGTGGCGCGCCAATCACGAGAATGATGCCGAGTGTGACACCTGAAACCAAATAAGTGGCGCGTAGGCCAAAGTAAAACGCGATCTGTCCGCCGATAAGCGCGCCGAAAGCCGAAGTGCCTGTGCCGATGAATCGATAGACGCTGTTGACGCGACCGAACAATTCTTGAGGAATGAGGCGTTGGCGCAAACTTACGGTGATTACATTCCAAACAGTTCCGAACGTAGCCATTAGTACGCCGGCGATCACCACGGCCCAGACTCGCGGCAACACCGCCGGGATAATTTCTAACGCAGCAAACATCGCATACGAAAACACGATCGCAACAGCCGACCCAATTAGCCGTGCCAGCCGCGCACCGACGAGGCCACCGACGATCGAGCCGATGGCAGTTGCGGCCAGCAGCAAGCCAAAGCCGCGGGGGCCAAGGCCCAGTTCGTCGCGCACATATTTGGCAAAGATTGATTGGGCGAACATGTGGCACATATTCGCCGCCCCCAGCATGAGAGCCAACATTCGCAACAGTGGGTGGCGCCAGAGCCACGCCAAGCCTGTGCGCAAACTTTGTACGTAATTATCCTCGGTGGGTGTTGCGACAAATGGGTACCTGGGTCGAATTGATGCGATCAAAAATGCTGCAATCACCAATGCAACTGCCTGGACGCCGAATGGGGCGGCTGCCGCGAGGACAAACAGCCAGGTGCCAAGCGGCAGACCCACGAAAGAGTTGGCGGCGACCTCGGCGGCGTAGAGGCGCCCGTTAGCCGTTTCCAGTTGATGTTCATCAACGATTGACGGCAAGAACGCCTGGGCGGACATGTCGTAGAACACTTCGCACACTGCGAGGGCTAGCACCACGCCAAAGAGCCACCAGATGGTCATGACGTTGAAAACAATCGCAGTGGTTGCAGCTACGAAAAGCAGGGCGCGCAGTGCGTTGGCCGTAGCCATGATCCGCCGTCTTTCGTGGCGGTCGATAAAAACCCCGACTGGAAGTGTCATAACGAACCACGGCATCATGGCGGCCACGCTTACCGAGCTGAGTAACCGCGGGTCGTCGGTGAGGGTAAGGGCCAACAACGGCGCCGCACCAGCGACGAGACCGTCACCGAGATTGGATGTTGTCGACGCAGCAAAATGGCGCCAAAAAATTGCCGGGAGGCGAGGACTCGGCTCCTTAGTGCGCTTCATTGCGGAAGTTCTGCAGCAATAACTTTGCCCAAGGCGGTGCGCGGGATGCTGTCGACGACCACCAATGCACGCGGCGCGTAGTACACGGCCAACGTTTCTTTTACGTGATGACGCAACGCCTCAAGTGTCGGAGCATTAGTGGGAGACACCGGCGCTACGTAGGCACACACAATCGAGCCCCATTCGGGGTCGGGTCGGCCGCGTACTGCGACGTCACGCACGAGTGGATGGTCACGTAAACGCTGTTCCACCACATGCGGCCACACTTTGTTGCCACCAGTGATGATGAGGTCATCGGCGCGGCCCTGTACCCGCAGGCGGCCGTCCACCATTACTCCCACGTCGCCGGTGTCAAGCCAGCCGTCTTGGAGGGGCAACGGGGCGTGACGGTAGGTGCGCGCCATGCTCGGGCTTTGCAACAAGATGCGACCTGCGATGAGTTGCATAGCAACACCGTTGAGTGCGACGCCGTCATAGACCACGCCACCGCCCGTTTCGGTGAGCCCGTAGGTACTGATGGCATTGCTTGGCAGCGCACCTGAACGAGCTCCGCCCACCAACACGGCTTGCCATCGGGAAAAGTCGTGACGCACAAGATGAGTGGGAACCACAGCGGTGTGCGTAGCCCCGGCCGTGAGTGCAGCCTGCAGCGAGCCTTCGTCAACGTGGGCAGCAAAACTTAGTTGGGCAGCAAAATGCAACGCTCGATACAAGACGCCAAAACCACCGATGTGCGCAGGAGGCAGACAAAGCCACCAATGATCCGTTGACGACAAGCCCAGCCGTTCACCCGTCATTCGGGCGTGCGCGGCCAGACCTCCGTGAGTGTGAACGACTCCTTTCGGTGCACCCGTGGAACCGCTTGTGGCGATGACGAGTGCGTCATCGGGTTGCAAGTCAACGAGAGGAGTTGCAGATGATGATCTCGCAATTGTTTCGGTCGACAGATGGTGGGTTCCGTGTTCGTCGACGAGTAAGTCAGCACCCAGTGCATTGGCGACTCGATGACGCGCCGTCGGCAGCAATCGCTGATCTAACGCCAAGACCACGTCGCCGTCGTTCCAGATTTGTTGCACGGCATTGCGAAAGTGTGCTGATGCGGCAAAATCAATGGCAATCAGCCTCGGCACATCGCCACGCTATGGCTTTTCGGGAGCCATGACGTTGGTCCGCAGTGCCGACTAATCTGCGAAGCGATGACGAGTCGCGCTGCCTGGGTGAGTGGGGCGCGGCCGCGTACCTTGCCCGCTGCAGTAGTGCCAGTGGCCATCGGCATGGCGGTGGTGGCTGGCGAAACAGGCGTAGATGCGGGGCGAGTAGTGCTACACGGCGGGTTGGCACTCGCGGTGAGCCTGGCGTTGCAGGTGGCAGTGAATTACGCCAACGATTATTCCGACGGGGTGCGCGGCACCGATGATTATCGCCAAGGCCCGATGCGTCTGGTGGCTTCGGGCGCGGCCTCGGCAGCGGCGGTGAAACGGGCCGCGATTGTTTCGTTTGCAGTGGCAGGAGTGTTTGGTTTGGTGCTGGCTGCACGCACATCATGGTGGCTACTCGCCGTTGGTGTGGTGTGCATGGCAGCGGGTTGGACGTACACCGGCGGACCAAAGCCCTACGGGTATCTCGGTCTCGGCGAAGTGTTCGTCTTTGTATTTTTTGGTCTGGTGGCCACAGCAGGAACAGTGTTCGTGATCGTTGAACAAATCACCCGCTTGGCGCTGGTGTCAGGTGCGGTGGCTGGTTTTCTGGCAGTGGCGTTGTTGATGGTGAACAACATTCGAGATATTGAGAACGACCGTACGAGCGACAAAATCACGCTGGCCGTGGGGTTGGGGCCACGCCGAGCACGATCCGCGTATTCGTTGATGTTCCTTGCTGCCGCTGTGGCGATGGTGGTCGCAGCCCTCGATGAGCCACCCGCGGCGCTCGGCTTAGTTGGGTTGCTGGCTGCACTCCCGGCGATCTCCACCGTTCGTGCTGCGCGGTCAACACTGGACTTGGTGAGGGCGTTGGGCATGACTGCCCGCGCTCAACTCGTGGTGGGTGTGCTGTATGCCGTGGGGTTGGTAATCCAGTGAATAATCTCATCTGCCACTAGGTGCGGCGCAACCAAATGCGCGGCGTGGCCGGCATCCGGGATGATTCGCAACGTTGCGTGCTTTGCTGTGGTCGCCAAGCGTCGGGCGTGGGCTACGTATTTTGCGTCGCGTGAGCCGGCAATGGCCAGGAGCGGGGTCGTGATCCGCACAAACTCGTTCCACAAAGGCGTCTGGGTGCCTTGCCCACAGAGTCGCAGGCTGGTGGCCAAGCCGTGCACCGTATTGGTGAGTCGCTCGCGCCGCTGATTGGATGCCAGCGGCACGTCGGCAAATAAGGGGAGTGCCAGCCACTCGTCGACAAACGCTTCAACACCTATCGCTTCAATCCGCTGGGCAAGCAGTTCGTCGGCAGCAACTCGCTCGTCGCGTTCGACAGATGTTGCAAGACCTGCAGTGCCACTGATGACCACTGCTTGTTGCACGGCGCTCGGCTGGTTGATTAATGCGTGGAGCACTACGCGGGCCCCGAGCGAGTAACCGATGTAGGTGGCTTGGCCCCCGCATTCGGTGACGAGTCGAGCAGACTCGGCAATATCAGCAGTGACGTGCTGTGATTCGCCGTGACCCGGTAGGTCAATGAGCATCGCGCGCGACGCCGGCACACCCGCAACAACGGCCTGAGCGACGGTTCGCCACGACGTGCGAGTTTGGGTGAAGCCATGCACAAACACCAACGGGTGAGGCCCGTCACCGATCACTTCATGAGCGAGTTGGCGAAGTGGAGCCGTCATTGATCGAGCATTTTGGTCAAGAGACGCACGAAGGTATTGGTGTCTTGGGCGCCGGGCACGGCGAACGAGTCGTTGATAACGAACGTGGGCACCGCGGTGATGTC
>SYEA01000001.1 GCA_005800965.1 Actinomycetota bacterium
ACCCCGCGCAGCCCTTGAGCTGCTTGGTGATAATGGGTGCGAGAATCGGCTGTAATTTCTTTTGTCATAAAATACCAAAACTACCGTTATTCGTCAAACAGTGCGGCGACGAATTCGTGCGGGTCAAAGGGTGCCAGGTCGGCAACCGTTTCACCGAGCCCCACCAACTTGATGGGGATACCGAGTTCGGTTTCGATGGCAAACACGATGCCGCCCTTGGCCGAGCCATCAAGTTTGGTGAGCACCACACCAGTGACCTGCGTGGCGTCGGCAAATTGACGCGCCTGCACCAAACCGTTTTGGCCCGTCGTTGCATCGATCACCAGCAACACCTCGGTGACCACGCCCGCGGCTTTTTCAGCCACACGGCGCACCTTGCGCAACTCGTCCATCAAGTTGGTGTTGGTTTGCAAGCGACCCGCAGTGTCGGCAAGCACTAGTTGGATGCCGCGCGCCGCTGCACTCTGCACGCCATCAAACACCACCGACGACGGGTCGGCACCCTCTGCCCCGCGCACGATGGCAGCCCCCGTGCGAGTGGCCCAGGTTTCGAGTTGTTCGCCGGCTGCGGCACGAAACGTGTCGCCGGCCGCCATGAGCACGGTGCGCCCGAGGGCAATCTGTTGGGCTGCGATCTTGGCCACGCTGGTGGTTTTGCCGGCGCCATTGACGCCGACCATGAGCCAAATGTTTGGCGTGCCGAGCGACGCATCGAAATTGAGCCCGCGTTGCGCACTAGCCAGGCGGCTCGTCATGTCGTGGCGCAGCGCATCGATGAGCGCGGCCGGGTCGGCAATGTCGCGGCGCTTCACGCGCTCGCGCAACGGGTCGAGCAGCGCAGCGGTGACCTTGACGCCAAGGTCGGCGCGCAACATGGCTTCTTCGAGATCATCCCAAGTGGATTGGTCGATGGTGCTGCGGCGCAACACACCTGTGGTGGCGGTGGCGAACACACCGCGAGCACGCGATAGCCGATCGCGAAAACTTGGTGGCGCAGCAACCGTGGCTGGCTCAGATGCAACTGGCTCGGCTGCGACTGGCGCAACAGGTGTGGGCACTGCGATTGGTGCTGCACCGCGTGAGCGCCGGGCGACGACAACGCCACCCACCAGCAACACTGCCGCCGCAAGAGCGACGTAGACCCAGGTGTCGTTCACGCCGACTTGGCGGCCACTCGCTCGACCACCACGCGCGAAGACCCACCGGGTTGCATGGTGACGCCGAGCAAACTGTCGCCGGCTTCCATCGTGCGCTTCTGGTGGCTCACGATCAGCAACTGGGCTTCAAGCCGAAACTCACTGATGAGCCCCAAGAAACGGTGCAGGTTCACGTCGTCGAGGGCGGCTTCGACTTCGTCCATGACATAGAACGGCGACGGACGACTGCGGAAGACGGCGAACAAAAACGCCAAGGCAGTCAGTGCACGCTCGCCACCCGACAACAGCGACAACTTCTTTACGTTCTTGCCACCAGGCTTGGCTTCGACCTCGATGCCTGTGTTGAGCAGGTCGTCGGGCATGGTGAGCACGAGTCGGCCGTTGCCACCCGGAAACAACGTGGCGAACAACTTGGCAAAATTGTCGCGCACATCGGCATAGGCAGCGGCGAAGGTTTGTTGAATCTCTAAGTCAACTTGTTTGATCACCTTCATGAGTTCGCGACGCGAATTCTTCACGTCTTCGAGTTGCTCTTCGATGAACACGTTGCGCTGCTGGAGTGCTTCGAACTCCTCGAGCGCCAACGGGTTGATGGGGCCCATGATGCGCAGTTCGCGCTCCAACTCGCGCACCTTCAAAATTGGGGTCATGCCGTCGGGCAGTTCGGGGGCGGCGGTATCGATGGCCACTTGCGGCTCGACTTCGAGTTCGCGACGCAGCGTGTCGATGGCGGCTTCAACTCGCACACGCACCTCGCTTTGTTCGATTTCAACACGACGGTTGAGTTCGCGGCGTTCTTCGAGCGACTTTTCGTTGACCGAGCGTTCCTTGCGCGAAGCATCGAGACGCGCACTGATCTGGCGCATCTCGGTGCTCTGGCGGGCGCGCAACTCGTGCAGTTCACGCTGGCGACCGTTGAGTGCATTGACGATTCTCTCGACTTGCTTCATCGCATCGGCAAGTTGTTGGATTTCTTGCTCGATGCGCTGCGTGCGGCGCACGGCGTCGCGGCGTGCCGCAGAGTCACCCCCCAGACGACCCTCGATGTCGGCCAAACGGGTACTCAGCAGGTTTTCTCGCTGCTCCAAGCCAGCGACTTCGATGTCGTGGTCCTGCACCAAGGCACGCTCGGCCTCGGCAGTCGTTGCCGCCCGCGCTTCGGTGCCCCGCGCATCGGCCAAGCCCGTGCGCGCAGCATTCAGGGCTAATTCGGCATCAACCAAACGGGCGGCGGAGTCTTTGGCCGACTGCGCCGCGCTGGCCAATGCCACGTTGCTCACCAAACCAAGGCCGACCCGCAACGAAGTTGCAGCCAACCGGTCGCCTTCGCGGGTGATGACGACGGCATTGGGGTCGCGTAGTGCCGCATCGACGGCACTGTCGAACGAAGTAGCGAGGCTGACCCGCGACAACAACACATCGAGCAGGTGATTCACGCCTGCTTCGTGGGCACCTGCGCGAGCGCGCACGTGCGCGCGCAGTTCGCGCGACGGGTTGACGGTGGCGTTCTGCAACGAATCAAGTGCGAGCACGGCACCCGGGTTCTTCGTTGCGCGCAGATGGATCAAGGCCGCACGCGCGTTTGGGGTGTCGTCAATGACGACCGCTGCAATCGACTCGCCGAGTGCGGCCTGCACGGCCGAACGCCAGTCGTCGTCGATGTCGATGAGGTCAAGCAACGTGCCGACACTGCCTTTGGCTTCGTGCAACGTCTTGGTGCTGAGCACTTGTGCGTCGATGGATGCCTGCAACGCTTCGACGCGTGCCGCTGATGCTGCAGCGGCACTCGACGCTGCGGCATGCGAAACGATCGCCTCGTCGAGGGCACGCTGTGCGTCAGCAGTGGCTGTCTGCGACTTGGCAAGTTCGGCCGCGGCGGCACCCGCCAACGACGTCGCCGCCATCTCGCGCAGTTGCTGCGCCACTTCTTCGAGTTGTTGGCGCACCGACATGGCCTCGCCCTCGAGTTGGGCGGCAACACCCGAGTCCATCACTTGGCCGCGTTCACGCTCCATTGAACGTCGACGCTCGGCCAGCACCTGCACCAAGCCACGGGCACGACCGCGGAGGTTCTCCACGCGCACGAGTTCGTCGTTGATGGTGCTGTCGCCACGCGCCGAAAGATCTGCTTCGTCAGACATCACCGCCGTGTCGAGCGCCGAGAGCCTGGCGCGAACTTCGTTTTCGGTCTTGTCTCCGGCAGCTTTTTGGTCGGCAAGGGCCTGCAAGCGAGCCTGCAAACCACCGATCTCGCGACCCGCCACATGCAGGCGCAACGTGCGCAATTCGGCGACCAATGCACCGTGACGCCGTGCCGCATCAGCCTGGCGCTCGAGTGGTTTGAGTTGACGACGCACTTCACGCAGCAAATCTTGGGCACGCATCAAGTTGGCTTCGGTGCTCTCCAAGCGACGCTCGGCTTTTTCTTTGCGCTTGCGATGCTTCAACACACCCGAGGCTTCTTCGATGATCGATCGACGATCTTCGGGGCGGGCATTCAACACCGCATCGATTTGGCCCTGGCTCACAATCACGTGTTGCTGGCGCCCGACACCGGCATCTGACAACAACTCCTGCACATCCAACAATCGGCAGGTCACGCCGTTGATGGCGTATTCGCTTTCACCGGTGCGAAACAGGGTGCGGGTGACGGTGACTTCAGAAAATTCGAGCGGCAACAAGCCCGCCGAATTGTCGATGGTGAGTGACACCTCGGCCCGGCCCAACGCTGGACGGCGCGAAGTGCCGGCGAAGATGACGTCGTCCATCTTTTGGCTGCGCACCGACGAGGGGGCTTGGGCGCCAAGCACCCAGGCGATGGCGTCGACCACGTTGCTTTTGCCCGACCCGTTGGGGCCCACCACCACGGTGACCCCGGGTTCGAGTTCGAGGGTCGTGGAGTCGGCAAACGACTTGAACCCCTTCATCGTCAACGACTTGAGAAACATCTCCAAAAAACAGTAGTGCTTACGCCAACTTGCAGCAGGTTTTCAGCGCTGGCAACGGGGGCAAAAACAGGTGGTGCGCCCGGCCACGACGCGGCGCACGATGCGTGCCTCTCGACAGGTAATGCAGCGTTGGCCAGCCCGGTTGTACACCCGATGTTGGGTCTGAAACCACCCTGGGTCGCCGTCGATTCCGACATACTGCGTGTCGTCGAGCGTGCTGCCACCTTTTTCCACCGCGTCGCGCAACACGTGATGAATTGCCGCGACCAGTCGCTTGCGGGTGGGTGCATCAAGACGCGACGGCAGACGGTTGTGGCGCAGACGGGCTCGATGCAAAATTTCGTCGGCGTAAATGTTGCCGATGCCGGCAATGCGATGTTGGTCGAGCAGCAGGGCTTTTAAGTTGCCGCGTCGCCCGCGCAGAATCTGGGCCAGTTGCGCTTCAGTGAGGCCATCGACAATCGGGTCGGGGCCCAGTCGCGCCAATTCGGGTGCCACGGCAGATTCGTCGGCACGATCAAACACCACGACTTCGCCAAATGTGCGCGGGTCAACAAACCACATTTCGTGACGCTCACCGTGGGCATCGGGCGACAGGTGCATCACCACATGGGTGTGCAACGGGCGTGCGGTGCCGGCTGCAACCACGAGCACTCGCCCACTCATGCGCAGGTGCATCATGAGCACCCCACCCGAATCGAGGTCGCACAACAAATACTTGCCGTGCCGGCGTGCGGCCACGATCCGCACACCCGTGAGCCCATCGATGATTGCTTCGCGACCTTGGCGACGCACGGTGCGCTCGCGAAACACCTCGACACGCTCCACAATCCGCCCCACGGCGCGACGCTCGATGCCGCGACGTACTGTTTCGACTTCGGGTAACTCGGGCATTACGACAAAGTGTCGATTGCCTCGGCGGCTGCCTGCTGCTCGGCGGCTTTTTTCGTGCGCCCCGTGCCGGCACCAACGCGACGACCATCCACCGACACCTCGGCAAAAAACACCTTGTCGTGGGCGGGGCCTTCGTCGCGCAGGTCATAGACCGGTGCACCCAAACTTTTTTCGGCAGTGAGTTCTTGCAACTGTGTTTTGGGGTCGAGGTCTTTTAGCCCGGGCTCCGCACCGGCGATTTCGGGGGCCAACAACCGCAGCGACAACTCGTGGGCCACCTGGCCGCCGGCATCCATGAACACTGCACCAATGATTGCTTCAAACGCATTGGCCAGAATCGAGGTTTTTTCGGCACCTCCACCGTTTTGTTCACCGCGGCCCAACCGAATGAACCGACCGATGCCCAAGCGCCGCGCGGCAACCGCCAAGGTCTGGGCGTTCACTACGCTTTTGCGCAAATCGGTGAGCAGACCTTCGTCGAATTGTGGGTGACGTCGAAACATTTCTTCGGCCAGCACCAAACCAACTACGGCATCGCCGAGAAACTCGAGTCGCTCGTTGGATGGCTCGTCGACGTGTTCGGCTGAGTATGACGAATGTGTGAGCGCCAGTCGCAACAACGCGATGTTGCCAAAGTCGTAGCCGATCAACGTTGCGCACTCGCGCAGCGTGGCTTCGCTGGCTAGCGAATTCACAGTGCTCCGCTTGCCGCCACGGCTACACGGATTTTTTCGACAATGTCACCCTGCACCATGTCGCGGGCAACTTTGATGCCGTTCACCATGGCGCGGGCGCTCGATGAACCGTGCGAAATGATGCATACGCCGTTGAGCCCCAGCAACATGGCACCGCCCGTGCTGTCGGGGTCGAACTGCGAATACAAATCCATAAAGGCCGGCATGAGCGCATCGGCGTGTGCTTTGTATTGCGGTTCGCCAATTGCGGTGAACAGCGCTTTGACCACCGCCTTCATCGCGCCTTCCAGGCTTTTCAACGCCACGTTGCCGGTGAAGCCGTCGGTGACCACGACATCCACTTCAGTGGTCATGATGTCGCGACCTTCGACGTTGCCGATGAAGTTGATGCCCTTGTGCGCCGACAGCAACTCGTATGCCTGCTTGCGCAGCGTGTCGCCCTTGCCGGGTTCTTCACCGATCGACAACAAGCCCACCTTGGGCGATGCAATGCCGTAACGCTCGGCAGAAAACACCGAACCCATGACTGCAAACTGGCTGAGCCACGCGACTTCTACTTCGGCGTTGGCACCTGCGTCGAGCAGGATCGTGGGCGTTGAACCAGGCACCGGAATCGGTGTGGCAATCGCCGGACGTTTGACACCGTCGACGCGCCCCATGCGCAACAACGCCGATGCCATCGTTGCACCGGTGTTGCCGGCAGAGATCATGGCACTCGCCTTGCCGTCGCGCACTGCTTCGGCGCTGCGCACGAGCGTGGAGTCTTTCTTTTTCTTCACCGAACTGGCGGCGTCTTCGCTCATGCCGATGACTTCGCTGGCCACGAGCAACTCGAGATCACCACGGTCAGCGAGGTCGGCGGGGCCGACCAACAGAATCGGGATGCCTTCGGCGGCGGCTTGGCGCGCGCCAGCCACGATTTCAGCGGGGGCTTTGTCGCCACCCATGGCATCGACGGCAATCGGCTTCATGGTGTGAAAATCAGACTAAACGCTGCATCAGCAGCAGGAGTTATTTGACGGCGTAGGCGACGCGACCTTTGTACCAACCACAGTTGGAACAAACGACGTGTGGCTTCTTGACGTTGCCGCAACGTGGGCAGACGCTTTTGGCTGGGTTAGCCAGACGCATGTTGATGGATTTACTCGTGCGTCCGCGGGCTTTGGAGCGTTTTTTCTTCGGTACAGCCATTTCGTCACTCTACCGTGTCGTCTAGCTGACCACGCAGGGCGTCGAGTGCCGCCCAGCGCGGGTCGCGCGTTTCGACCACGCAACTGCACGTGGTGCTGGCTCGGTCGGCCCCGCATTGTGGGCACAACCCCGGGCAGTCGGTGCGACACAGCGGCGCATCGGGCACCGCCAGCAAAACGGCCTCGCGCACGAGCAACGTGAAGTCAATTTGATCGCCCACGATGGGTTCGGTTTCGGTTTCCAGACTCGTGTGCTCGCTGGCGGCTGCAACGGGGCGCGCTGGCATACCGCGGGCGAATACTTCGTCGATTTCGCCATCGGCAACACCCTCGACTGGTCGCAGGCAACGGCGACACATCGATGCCCAGGCCACCTGTGCCCCACCGCTGGCCACGAGCCCCGATACCGAACTTTCGAGTTCGATATCGATCTCTACATCGGAGCCGATGTTGATACGCGAGTCGGCAAAGTCAAATACGTCGGCCTTGGCAACGACCGTGACCGCTTTTTTTGCACCTGGTCGACGCAGCAGGTCGAGCACGTTGACGACGAGCGCCGACGCCATCAGTTGAGGTCGCGGGTGCGATCAATTTCTTGGTCGAAGAATTCACCCGACATGTCGGGGGCATCGTCGGTCATCTGATCATTGGCTTGCTGAACACCGGTGATCGACAGTCGGTCACGCCCATGCTTGATGGTTTTCATCAAACGGTCGATGAGAATCTCGACACTGGCCAGACGTCGATCGAGGAAGTCTTCGGTTTCGCTCTTCAAGCGACGTGCCGTGGATTCGGCTTCGTCGATGATCTGACGGGCGCGAGCCTCGGAGGCGCGAACCACTTCGGTGCGTTGCACCATGCGCTCGGCCTGGGTGCGTGCGGCTTCGATTATTTCATCAGCTTCGCGTTGCGAGCGCGTGAGGAAGGTTTCTTTTTCTTTGAGCATGAATCGCGCTTCACGCACTTCATGCGGCAAACAGGCGATGGCGTCTTCCAACAATGCGATGACTTCTTCGCGGTCGATGCGCGGCGTGCTCGACAGTGGCACGTTGGCCGCCTTGGAGATCAGGTCGATGAGATCGAGCAAGATTTCTTCGGCATCCCCCATCAGCACATCGGGCAGCTCTTGGGTGGGGAGGTCGTCGTTGTCGGTCATGGTGATGCTCCGCTTGGTTTAGCGGCGAGCCCGGCCCGCCAGCGCCTTGGCAACTGGTGCGGTGACCATTGCCGAAGCGTCTCCACCGTAGTGCGCAATCTCGCGCACAAAGCGACTACTTATATAGGCGTGTTCGGGCAACGCAAAAAGCACCATCGTGCGCACACCCGAAACGGTGTGGTTGGTGTGGGCCATTTGTGATTCGATGTCGAAATCCGTGGCGCTGCGCAGGCTCTTTACGATGCAGGCGGCTTGCACTTTTCGCGCGGCATCAATCGCCAAACCCACGTGGGCCTCGACCCGAATACCAGCCAGATGGGCGGTGGAGTCTTTGGCCAACTGCACCCGCTCTTCAACCGAAAACATGCCCGCTGGCTTTTCGGGGTTGTGCATCACAGCGATGACCACCGAACCGAAGATGCTCACGGCCTGGGCGGCTACATCTAAGTGCCCGAGGTGAAACGGGTCGAAACTGCCCGGATACAACACCACTTGCCCTGTTGCCATCAGCTTCTACGGTAGCCGTCGCAAAAACGTCACATGGGTACGCCCGTAGCGCTTCTCGCGCAGCGATTCCCACCCGGCAGGTGGTGCCACGAGTGCTGCGGCTTCGGCCACCACGAGGTTGCCCGGCACGAGGGCCAAAAACTCGTGCCATTGGGTGAAGTCATACGGTGGGTCGGCCAGCACCAACGTGACGTCTTTGCATTTGGCGACGTGCAACATCGCATCGCCCCGCACCACCATGCTGCGATCGGTTACACCAAGTGCTGCGAGATTTTGCTGCAAACACACCAAAGCTTCGCGGTCTTGCTCGATGAAGGTGACGTGGGCAGCCCCGCGGCTGAGTGCTTCGATACCGAGGGCGCCCGTGCCGGCAAAACAATCCACAATGCGTGCGCCGCTCAAGTCGTAATGGCTGCCGAGGCTGTTGAAGATCGCCTCGCGCGCCATGTCGGTGGTGGGTCGCGTGGTTTTGCCCTCGGGGGCTTCGATGCGCCGGCCCCGAAGTTCGCCTGCCACCACTCGCATGTGCTCAACGCTATTGCGGTGGTGCGTTACCTGCTTGACTGTTGCAGTGAGCGATGAAAGTGAGCACGGCGAGTTAACTCGCGCCGAGCCACCGCCGGCCACGATTGTTTGTGTGGATTGCGGC
>SYEA01000095.1 GCA_005800965.1 Actinomycetota bacterium
AGCAGTGGGTCGCCTTTGCGTTGTGGCACGCTCACTGCAATAATTTCGTCGGTGAATCGTCCGGCTGCGATTGCAGCAGCAGCTCGGGCATGGCTCTGCATCGCGGCAGCATCCTGCTCGTCGCGCGAAATGTTGCCGGCGGCGTAGCGCTCGGTGCCCAAACCCATGAGGCAAGCGTCGAACGCACACCACAGACCGTCTTTGATGATGGCATCAGACAATTCGGTGTTGCCATAACGAAACCCACCGCGTGCGCCCACGGCCAAGTACGGCGCATTGGTCATTGACTCCATGCCGGCAGCCACCACGATGTCGGCTTCGCCACTGGCCACCATTTGGTCGGCCAAGTAGATGGCGTTCAGCCCCGACAAGCACACTTTGTTGATGTTCACACTCGGGATGTTCATCGGAATGCCGGCTTTAACCGCGGCTTGCCGCGCTGGCACTTGGCCTTGCCCGGCCATCAAGACCTGCCCGACAATCACATGGTCGACTTCGTGGGGTTGCACATTGGCTCGCTTCAAGGCTTCGGCAATGGCGAAACCCCCGAGGTCAGCAGCACTGAAATCGGCTAGCGCACCACTCATCTTGCCGATGGGCGTGCGGGCCCCTGCGACGATGTATGAACCTGGCATGACGCCCTCCTTGTATCCCTGCGCCAAAAGAGTATCGCTTGACCAGTTGGCTGGGTGCATCGGGTCGGTAGTTTCTACTCGTGGATCAGATACGAAACGCCATCAACAACGGGGCAACTGGCGAGCAACTTGCCGCTCTGCCCATCCCTGCCACCTATCGCGCGGCAGTAATTGAGAAGCAAGATGTCGACATGTTTGCCGGGGTCGCTTCAGGTGATAAGGATCCGCGCAAGAGCATCAAGTTGCGCGAAGTGCCTGTGCCTGACTTGGCACCCGACGAAGCACTCGTGGCCGTCATGGCCAGCAGCATCAATTTCAACACGGTGTGGAGTGCGATTTTTGAACCAATCAGTACCTTTGGTGCACTCACCCGACTCGCACGCGAGAGTTCGTGGGCCAAACGCCACGACTTGCCGTATCACATTCTGGGCAGCGACGGGGCGGGTGTGGTGTTGCGTGTTGGTACCGCGGTGCGCAATTGGAAACCAGGCGACCGCGTAACCATCCACTGCAATCACGTGGACGATCAAGACCCGAGCGCACACGACGACTCGATGTTGGGCGCCAACCAACGCATCTGGGGTTATGAAACCAACTTCGGTGGTTTGGCCGATCTCACCGTGGTGAAGGCCAACCAGCTGATGCCCAAGCCAGCACATTTATCGTGGGAAGAAGCTGCCGTTAATGCGTTGTGCAACAGCACCAGTTATCGCATGTTGGTGTCACAGAATGGTGCGCGCATGAAGCAGGGCGATGTGGTGCTCATCTGGGGTGCAACCGGTGGCATTGGTGCGTATGCCGTGCAATATGTATTGAACGGCGGTGGCATTCCGGTTGGCGTGGTGAGCTCGCCCGACAAAGAGCGAATTCTGCGTGAGATGGGCTGTGAAGCGGTCATTGATCGCTCGAAGGCCAACTACAAGTTTTGGAACGACGACAACACCCACAACGAAAGTGAGTGGCGCCGCTTTGGTGGCGACATTCGCGCACTCGTCGGTGAAGACCCCGACATTGTCTTTGAGCACCCGGGGCGCAGCACGTTTGGTGCATCTATGTATGTGGTGAAAAAAGGTGGCACCGTGGTGACTTGTGCCGCCACCAGTGGCTTCATGCTCGAATTCGACAATCGTTTTTTCTGGATGCGCCTCAAGCGCCTAATCGGCTCGCACTTTGCAAATTATCGCGAGGCCTACGAAGCCAATCGCCTCATCGCCAAGGGGATGATTGACCCGGTGATTTCGCAAACCTTTCAACTCACCGAAGTGGGCGAGGCTGCGTACCAAGTGCATCGCAACATGCACGAGGGACAAATCGGAGTGTTGTGTTTGGCCCAAAACGAAGGAGAAGGTGTGACCGATCACGAATTGCGCGCCAAAGTTGGCGAAGCCCGATTGAGTAGGTTCCGCCGATGATCCTCACTGAAATTGATCATGTTGCGATTGCCGTTCGCGATTTGCCCGCAGCCATCAACTATTACCAGCGTGCGTTCGGCGCCACCGTTGATCATCGCGAAGTAGTTGAGCGTGACGGTGTCGAAGAAGTGCTCATGAAAGTTGCCGACAGTTATATTCAACTGCTCACCCCAACCCGACCCGACTCTCCTGTTGCCAAAGCGCTCGACAAGCGCGGTGAAGGTTTGCATCATGTTGGTTACCGCGTGGCTGATTGTGCTGCCGCGCTCAAGGCGATGGTGGCGGCCGGCGCAACACCAATCGATACGGTGCCTCGCCCTGGTTCGCGTGGCACGACGGTGGCGTTCATTCATCCGAAGGGCTCGTTCGGCACGTTGATCGAACTCGTGCAAGAGTAGCTATCCACCCGTGTTGTGGGTGATAGTTGCAAGTGGCGGCGTGGCAGGTGTGCTCACACTCGCTGCGTTGTGCAGGGAGTTGATTCGCCACTGGTGGTGGCTTGCTGCTGTGGTGGGCAGTCTGACGGCATTCTCAGGTTCGCGTGCTGAAACCATCGCAGGTGCTGCGCTTGCAGTGGTGGTGGCTGGCCTACTTATAGTGCAGGCCCCAATGGATGTTCGCACACGCCACGTGTCGCGTCGGGCGACAGTGATTGCTGTTGCCTTGATGAGTGCGGTGATAGTGACGGACGTTCTTGGTGACGGTGTTGGCATGCGCTCAGCTGTCGTAGCAGTAGGCGTTGCAGCGATGGTGGTGGCGGTCTATGCGCTATTGCATTGGCTTTCACCGCGTTCGCTCGGCTGGGGCGACGTGTTGTTGGTGGCCCCACTGGCGCTTGCCCTTGGCTACGTGGTAGCCGATCGCGTGGTGGTGTGGCAATTGCTGGCGTCAACTACAGGCGCAATTCATGCACTGGTGCTGCGGCAACTACGCGGTGTGCGCACCATCCCGTTTGGCCCACATTTGTTGGTAGCGGCGTGGTTGGTGCTGCTGGCGAGCGTCTAGGTTCATTTGCATGATCGTGCACTTAGTCGACGGCACATACGAGTTGTATCGCCAACACTTTGGCCAACTGGGGCGCCACACCGACGAAAACGAAAACGCTGGCGTCATTGGTGTGCTGGCGAGCACTCTGCAACTCATTGAAAATGGTGCGACCCACATTGGTGTGGCCACCGACCACGTGATCGAGAGTTTTCGCAACGACTTGTGGCCGGGTTATAAAACCAGCGAAGGGATGGAGCCCGAAATCCTGCGCCAGATTCCAGTGCTCGAAGACGCACTCGCGGCAATGGGCGTGACCGTCTGGGCGATGACCGAGTTCGAAGCCGACGACGCACTCGCTTCGGCCGTGCGGGTGGCGTGCGAAGACCGCACCGTGCATCAGGTGCGTATCTTGACCCCTGACAAAGATTTGGGTCAGTGCGTGAGTGGTCGCCGCGTCGTGCAAGTTGATCGCAAGAACGACGTAGTCATCGATGAAAAGGCGGTGCAGACAAAGTTTGGGGTTGGTCCTGCATCCATCATTGATTATCTCGCTTTGGTCGGCGACAGCGCCGATGGCTTTCCGGGGCTGCCCGGTTGGGGCGCGAAGAGTGCAGCAACGGTGCTGGCAAAATATGGCGACATCATGTCGATACCAGCCGACCATGTGCAATGGGCGAGTGACGGTGTGAAGGTACGCAGTGCAGAAAAATTGGCAGCCACACTTCGCGATCACCGCGCCGATGCCGAATTGTTTCGCATCTTGGCCACGCTGGTCGACACGGTCAATGTCGGCGTCGTTGCCGACTGGAAATGGACAGGCCCACGCGCTGAATTTGCTGCACTCACCGCAGGTTGGGGTGTGCCGAAACTTGGCGAACGCGCCGTAGCGCTGCGATAGTCGAACGATTACAGACTTCGTCGACTGAAGTGACGGCCAGGCGATCTGCGGCACACTTCAGCGACCGATGAAGGCTGCTTCCTTCCGGATCTGACCTGATTCTCGGGCATCCGTTGCACAGGACCCGACCGCCACCTCACTCGACGAGATGTCAGCAGCGCACACACTAATGGTGCTCTCGTTGGCTCAGATAGCCTGCCGTTGTTCACGCGTTGGAGTTGAACGTCGTGACGATTCGGAGGGGTGCGAGAGCGGCCGAATCGGCGCGCTTGGAAAGCGCGTGAAGCGCAAGCTTCCGTGGGTTCGAATCCCACCCCCTCCGCCAT
>SYEA01000096.1 GCA_005800965.1 Actinomycetota bacterium
GCACATGTCGACCACGTGTTGCACTACACCCACTGGATTCCCATCGGGCGTGGCTTTACCGAACAGATGCTCGCTGAGTACTACCCGAGTTGGACACTCGGCGGTCTCATTCGGTTGTTCGATGCCGCTGGTATTCGCATTACCCCCGACACCTTGAACGGTGCATCGGGTGCGCCACATGGCGGGCGCTGCCACTGGCAGGTAGCGGCGTTTTATTTCAGCGACGACACCAAGTATCACGTGGTGTGGGATCGCACCCTTGAATACGACACCGTCTTTACCCATTCAGGAGTGAACCGCAATTTTGTGGGGCCAAGCGGCGAGGGCCCGAAGGCCGGCAGGATCATCAAGGCAGTGCAAGCAGCACGCCCGGTTGATCTGGAAGGCAAGGTGTTTTTTGACTAAGCACTTGACATCGCCTCAGCACTTCGTATCAAACCGTGTGCGTAACAACCCTGTGACACAGTTGAGTCAGGTGGTAAAGAGCGAACCGCGATACACACCAGGCGTGCTCACCACCGCTGCTCTGGGCGTCGCTGTCGAAAAGTTCGCCAACATCGCCCGCAAGGGCGGTGACACGCCGTATCTTTCGCACTTGCTGGCAGTGTCGGCGCTCGTGATGGAACACGGTGGCAGCGAAGAGCAAGCTGCGGCCGCGCTGCTCCACGACATCATTGAAGATTGCGATGTGTCGGCCACCCAACTGGTTGACATGCTCGTTGCGAGCGGTGCCGACCAGGCCGCAGCCGAACGAGTCACACAGATGGTCGAAGCCACGACCGACGGCCAAGCCAGCGACAAGCGCAACAAGACGGATTGGCTGCGACGCAAACAGACCTACCTCGGTGGCCTAGCTGCTAAACCGGTGAAACACCCCGCACTCCTGGTGTCACTCGCCGACAAAGTGCACAACGCCGAAGCCACGCTGGCCCAGGTGCGTGGTGGGCAGTCGGCCAACGATCTTTACGCCAGTGCTGAGTTCAACGCCAAGGCTGCTGATCAGAAGTGGTACTACACCAACCTGGCTGCAGTGTTCGGCACACAACTGAGCAGTGACGTCAACGCCCAGCCCCTCGTGAGGCGTTTGGTCGCAGCAGTCGAAGAAATATTTCATGACGTAGCCGACACGGGCGGCCCACAATGACCACTGACCATCACTTCGACGAACTCGTGGCCGCCGTAACCCACAAGCTCGGGCCCCAAACACCGCTCGAGTTGCGCGGCGAATGGCCAGACGATGACGACGGCAATACTGCGGCGAACACCGCCGAATGGCGCTGGCAGGGCCATGACGTGTTCGTTCATGCCCACGATCCACTGGCTCACGACGAGGTCGCCTACCACGGACTCGGACTGGAAATACTCGTGGCGATTACTGCCGTTGATCCGCAACGAGATTTCACCGACTTGGCGGCTGCATTGAACGAGGAGATTCCCATCCATTTTGAAGTCGATATATCCGACGACGAACCAGGGTCGCCGATTTTGGTTTGTGCCACCTACGGCGGTTCTTCAGACTTCACACCAGAGTCGTTGGCCATCGATGTCGATATGTTGTTTTCCCTCGCCGGTCAACTAGCCACCAAAGCAGCTGGATAGCCATGTCCGAACTCGAACTTGAAGTACACCGTCAAGCGATGCATCGCCGCCAAGTATGCATAACACGACTTGCCAGATACATACGCGAGGGGCGTGACTACGTCGTCGTGATTGCCCACGAAAATACCTTCGTCAGCAAGACACCAGCGGAGAATCCCGGGTTCGTGCAGTTTGCGTGGCGCGACGACCTGCGGCTCCAGGTGGAAGTGCAGGGCGACCACTACCGCGATGAGCCCTACACCCCAGGGGAACGAGCGGTGCTGATTAGCCGCGGCTATGCACCGCCCTTTGAGCACGGGGATGACTTTTGTAATTGGACACTGTTTCGTGAGGGCGAAGGCTGTCAACCCGAATCAGTTGCCAAGCTCCTAGTGGACAGCCTTAAGTGGGTTGTTGGCGCGCACTTTTTTGACATATCCACGTGTGTGCGCTACGGGACATCTCACTGGAAACTGGAGTGGCTGGTGTCGCCAGGCAAACGGGATATCGAAGCCGAAGTTCGGGCCCGCTTCAACTCGAACTAGCCAACAGTGATTGCGGTGACGATGTCGTCTACCACCGTCACGGTGACTCGTTGCAGCGAGTAATCCTCGGTGACCGCAAAGCTTTCGCCATCACGCTGCCCCACCCGATATGACCAACCGAGTTGTGATGCGCACCGCTGCGCATCGGCTTCGCTGAAACCCAGCAACAGCTCGGCACGCTGCACCGAAATTTCGTTTTGATCAGCCACATCGACCGGTGGACACTCGGCGGGGGTAGCGATGGTGCCGGGTACCCCTGCGTCACTTTCCGCGCAGGCCATCACGCCTACCGTCAAGGCCACAAACGTGATGACGCGAACAAGCACACGATCTGCCCGCATGCCCACAGCGTAATGACGGCGTAGGTTGGCACTGTGCCCAGCAACGCTTCTTTCGACACTGAGTTTCTTGCCAATCCGCGCAGTCGCTGGCGCGACCTCGCGATTCTGCACCGCATCGCTACCGTGATGTTGCGCGGCATGCGCCGCCTATATTTCGTCGACCCCGCAGTAATCGTGTTTGGCTCGGTGCGAGTGCCAGAAACTTCGCCTGAATACGCGAATGCGCGAGACAGTGCCAGGGGGTCACGCACCACACGCGGGTTGAAGATCCTTGGTGAAAGCCGACCGTAACAACCACATGTCAGGGCTGGCGAGCGCACTCCACACGATGCACGAGCAACTATGGGACGACGAGCGTGGCATGGTGCGCCTCTATGGGCTGCATCTGGTGCGTGAAACTGCCCTTGGCGCATTTTTGGATTTAGAAAACGGCCAAGTAGAACGGGCGCAACGAGCCCTGCACCACGTGCTGCAACATCAATACCCGTTGGATGCCGACCCACGCTGGGCCGGCACGTTCAAAACACATGCCGGCCAACCCGACGCGGGCACGCTCGACACCGACGGCCGACTGCGCGACCGCGAATGGCGCGACTACGACCCCAACTGGCGCCAGTTTCTGGCACTCATTCTGTGGGCAACCGAACGGCTGTATGGCCATGTGCTCGCTGATGATCTGCGGGGCAACATGCAACGCGCCGTGCACGACGCTGCGCGCAGCGAACCCGTCGATCGAGTCGGCGCGCACTACACCAACATCGCACTCATGCACACCTGGCTCTGTGATGCAACCGACCAAGCGTCGACTCTGGGTGACGCCGTTGCGGCACAGCTCCAACGCGACGGCGATATCGCTGAATACAACTCTCCTACTTACGATGCAATCTCTCTCATGGCTGGCTGTGTGCTGGCCGACTTCGGGCGCACAGCGCCAGTGCGCCAACTTGGCGATCAAGCGATACGGCTCATCTGTGGCCGCCTCCACGAGGTGTGGCATCCGGGTTTTGCCCTGCAGGCCGGGCCTCATGTGCGGTCCTACGGTTTGGATCCGCATTTATACGTCTCGCTGATGTCGGTGTTGATGGCGGCAATCGACGTGCCCGCCGCTGGGCCGACGCGACTGGACAACAACACCACGCACGTGCACGACTTGTATTTCTTGCCGCTGTTTACCAGGTTGTGTGCACGCTTGCGCAAAGCCTTCAGCATGCAGCCAGTCGTCGAACCACGGCGGCATGAGCAGCGATTCGGTGACATCGTGGCCACATCAATCGTGGAACCCACC
>SYEA01000097.1 GCA_005800965.1 Actinomycetota bacterium
ACACCTGCAGATCCCAGCCCTAAGCCGGCGGCAGCATCGCCGACCGCCGTCAGCGTCGGGATCACATCCTCGGCCGCCGTGCCCATTGCGATCATGCGGCTGGCTGCCTTGGTCAAGTAAAATCCACCGTGTTGCGCTGCCTTGCCGGCGATGTCACACCGTCAACGGGTGCTGCCACCATTCGATTGGGCGGCAACGACCTCAATATTTTTGCAGTTGACGCTGCCGAACGTCGTCGCCTGCGGGTCGACACCGTCTCCGTGGTGTACCAAGACCCGTCGGAGGGTCTCAAAATGAACGTCACGGCGGGCGGCAACATCGCTGAACCACTCACGGCAGCAGGCTGGAGAAACTTTGCAAAAATTCGTATGCGCGCCAGCGACTTGTTGTCGCGCACAGAGGTGCCACTCAACCGCATGGACGACCTTGTTCGTGCTTTCTCGGGCGGTATGCGTCAACGAGTTCAAATAGCCAAGGCCCTGGCGAATTCTCCGAGCGTCGTGCTCTTTGATGAGCCAACCACGGGTCTTGATGCCAGCGTCGCGGCAGGGGTTCTCGACCTCATTCGTTCGCTGCTTGAAGAAAACCGTATTGCCGCCGTGGTGGTCTCCCATGATTTTTCGGTCATCGAAATGCTCACCTCACGCTGTCTCGTGATGCATCACGGTCGCATCGTCGAGAGCGCGCTCACCGACCAACTACTTGAAGACCCCCACCACTCATACACCCAGCGACTAGTCGCCGCGGCCCGTTCATGAGGCGTGACCCCGTGCTCGAGGTACGGCAACTCTGCAAATCGTTCGTGTTGCATGCGGTCAGTGGTCGCACGGTCGTCGCCTTTGATGACGTGTCGTTCAGTGTCAGCGCCGGTGAGCATGTGGCGCTTGCCGGGATGAGTGGTGCCGGAAAGTCGTCGCTTCTCAAATCGATTTACCGCACCTACCGGCCCAGCTCAGGCGAAGTGTGGTTACAGATTCATGCCGGCGACTACGTGGACATGTGTGCGCTAAGCGACATTGAAGTGGCGACCATTCGCGGCCACGAAATTGGCTACGTTTCGCAGTTCCTACGTTCTGAGCCCCGCCGTGGTGCACTCGACATCGTGATCAAATCCGCTCGTCAACGGGGCATGAACGAAGCCGATGCCCGTGATGCAGCCGCAACTGCCCTCCAGCGCGTAGGTATTGAAGAGCGACTCTGGGATGTCTACACGTCCGTGCTGTCTGGTGGCGAAAAGCAACGGGTAAATCTGGCAGCCGGCACGGTGCACCCACCCCGCTTGCTGCTGCTGGACGAGCCGCTCTCGGCCCTTGACCCCGAGAATCGTGAGCGGGCACTGGTGCTCATCTCGTCGTTGTCCCATCGCGGCGTCGCAGTGGTGTCGATTTTCCACGACCTCGAGGCGATACAGCGCCTGGCAACCCGCGTTCTTGTGCTCGAGCGCGGCCACCTAGTGGCCGAACGACGACCAGACGAACTTGATGAACGACTCACGGCAGCCGCCCGATGAAATCGTCTAACACTCACGTGCGCGGCGACACCTTCGCGATTCGCAACGTCACCGTTGTGCTGCCCGACTCGGTGCTGCAAGATGGCTGTGTCGTCGTCGAACACGGCATCATCACCGATGTGCACGCTGGCACTGCCCCCGACGGCGCTATCGATGGCAACGGCTTGGTATGCATGCCGGGCATGGTGGACACCCACAACGACGGAATCGAACGCGAGTTGATGCCCCGCCCGAATGCGCCGGTGCCGATGGAATTTGCACTGCGGGCCTTTGAAGCACGTGTGCGCAGCGCCGGTATCACCACGCTGTACCACGGCATCAGTTGGGAGAACGATGCAAAGTGGCATCGCAGCGTGGAACTTGCCCGGCGTTTCTGCGACACGATCAACGAGTACCGATCATCCGACGATGCGCTCATTGACCATCGCCTCCTGCATCGCTTGGATGCGCGTGATGGTGACGGCTCGGCCGCCCTGCGGGAATATCTCGAAGGTTGTCGGACCGACGATGACTTTGGCGCCAGCACACCGTTGGTGTCATTCGAGGACCACACACCTGGTCAGGGCCAGTACACCGACAGTGCCGGGCTTGTTAGCTACCTCATGGGCACCAAACAGCTTTCATTGGATGCCGCCAATGCAGAGATTCAAAAACTTTCGATCGAACGCGAGCAGAATAAACACCACCGAATTACGGCGTTGGAATGGATTTGCCAGGCTGCCTTGGCCGGCCACATTCGCCTGATCGGCCACGACTTGGCAACCCCGCAAGAAGTTGCCGAGGCCGGCGCCTGGGGTGCCTATATTGCCGAATTTCCGACCACGCTCGACGCTGCCCGACTGGCGAAAGACAACGGTTTGCGAACGGTCTGTGGTGCGCCGAATGTTTTGCGTGGTGGTAGCCACAGCGGCAATGTTGGTGCAATAGACCTCATCCGTGCCGGTCTCTGTGATGGTCTGTGTTCTGATTATCTCCCGTATGGAATGATCGCCGCCGTAGCGACGCTGGTCGCCGACGATGTTTGCAGTTTGCCCGCAGCAGTGCGTTTGGTGAGTCGCGGTCCGGCGCTCACCGTCGGGTTGGATGATCGCGGACTCATTACCCGTGGCATGCGCGGCGATTTGGTGCTGGCTCGCTTCACGGGTCGCATCGGTCAAGTGGTGGCGACATTTAGTGTGGCTGGCAGTGTGGCTGACAACGACACACTGCTCGGTATGTAACACCTCATGACTCACGACCCGAAAGCATTGCTCGAAGAAGCACTCTCCGCCGCACGCCTGGCATTTACCCACGCAACCCACACCATGTCGCGAGCCGAACGCACCGAGACCGTTGGGCTCGGCGGCGATGGCACCCCCACCTACCGACTGGATGTCGTGGTGGAAGCGCCGGTCCTAGATGTGCTCGAGCGCGCAGGTGTGAACGTACTCTCCGAGGAAATCGGTTGGATTGACCGTGGCTCTGGTACCACCGTGGTCATCGACCCACTCGACGGCACAGCCAACGCCGCAGCAGGAGTGCCGCTCAGTTGTTTTAGTGCGGCAGTCGTGCGTGAATCAACGGTCATCGCCGCAATCACCCACTGGTTCGAAGGCTCCCGTACTTGGCGTGCCGTGCAGGGTGAAACACTTCCACGTTGCGTGTCAGACCGCCGCGAACTGACGGGGGCCGCGGTCTCGATGCTGCGTCCGCGCCCAGAAACCACATTGGCCTGGAATCGGGTCGCGGCGCGCGCTGACCGCGTGCGGATTCTGGGCAGTTCCGTGCTGGAAGCTTGTCTTGTTGCCGACGGTGCGGTGGATGCGTTTTGTGATGCGGGCGGCGACGTGCACCGAATCGTCGATCTGGCAGCGGTCGATCTGGTCGTGCATAACGCCGGTGGTTGCCTGCGCGACGTGCACGGGCGTCCGCTCAATTTTGCACCTGATTTACGCCAACGCTGGAGTGGTGTCGTGGCCGCCACCCCGCAACTTGCCGACGAAATTATTGCCGCGATTCGCGGGTGAGCAACACACGCTCGGTATCAAACCTCAAACTGAGTGCATCGGCATCCACCACAGGTTCAGAGTCTGTTCATGTCAACTCGGTAACCTTAGAAACATGGCACGCCTACAGCTCGCACTCAACGTCGAACATCTTGATACGGCAATCGCCCACTACACCAAATTGTTTGGTGTTGCACCAGCCAAGATCCGCCCGGGTTATGCCAACTTTGCAATCAGCAATCCCCCACTCAAGTTGGTGTTGATCGAAAACCCTGGTGCGGTCGATTCAATCAACCATCTCGGAGTTGAAGTGCAATCCGTTGAAGAAGTGCGCGCCGAACACGAGCGCGTGACCAACGTTGGAATGCCAACGTTCGTCGAAGGCGAAACTGTCTGCTGCTACGCCGTCCAGGACAAATTTTGGATTGAAGGTGGCACGCACAAATTTGAGGTATACACCGTGCTCGCTGATGCTGAACAGATGAAGAACACGCCTGTGGCACTCACCAGCCACGAGTAGGCGCTGGCAATCAATCACTTGTCCACTAGTCGCAGCTGGTTGCGCCTTGACGTCATCGGTGTGCTCACCGTCATCGTCTATGGCACCTGGTTCTACGGCTTTGGTGTGCTCTTTGAAGACCTCGCCGAATTCCACGACGTTTCGGCAGGAACCCTCGGCATCACCTACGGTGTCGCCAATCTGCTGGCAGGTGCTGGCGCAGTTGCAACGGGCCGTCGCCTAGACACGATCGGTCCACGCGCGGTGCTCGGCGTGGTTGGCCCACTCGGTGCAGTCGTGTACGGCGCTAGTGCCAGTTTGACGGGCACAACATTCCTTGTCGCTTATGCAATTGGTGGTGGGCTCATGGGTGCTGCGGGTTTCTATTCATTTACCCAGCCCCTCAGCGTGCGCGTGATGGATACCGACGCAGCGCGAGCAATCACGCGACTCACCATCTGGGGGGCGTTTTCGTCACCCATCATGATTCCACTCACCGAAGTGTTGCGTGCAAATTACGGCTGGCAGACTGCGGTTCGCATTCCCGCGCTGCTCACGGTGTTGGCTTTTGTCGTGTGTGCCGCGGTGAGCAAACCCCGCACAGCGTCGGTCGCCACCACACAAACCTTGAGTTCGACACTTCTGCTGGCGGCACGCGACTGGCGTTTACGACGCTTCACACTCGCTGCGTTTCTCTCTGGTGTGGCTGCTTCCACCTTGCTCGTCTATCAAGTACCAACCATGACGTGGGCCGGGATCTCGACGAGTGTCGCGGCCGGGTTGGCAAGTGCGCGAGGGCTCATGCAATTGGCCGGGCGGCTCCCGCTGATGGCGGCGATGAAACGCTTCGGTGCCCCACGACTCATGATTGCGTCACGAGCCCTGCTAGGCGTTGCGGCATTGCTTCTGCTCGGCAGTGGGCAATGGGCGGTTGCAGTGCTGTACGTGGCAATCGCCGGTATCACCATTGGTGCTCTTTCGGCACTAGACGGGGTAATCGCACGTTCGGTAATTGGTGCAGAAAATTTTGGGGCAGTCATGGGCGGTATTGGTTTGATATCGACACTCGGTGGGTCGTTGGGGCCGATTCTCGGCGGGCAACTACGCGACTGGTCTGGCTCGCCCGTGGCTTCCATGATTCTGGTCGCGGCAACTGCGTGGTTGGCAACGGTGGTGTTTGCCTCGCTGGGCCTTACCCGACAGGATTCCGCCACAAGCTGAATAAGCCCCGCAACTTGCCGACGAAATTGTTGCCGCTATTCGCGGGTGAGCAACACACGCTCGGTATCAAACCTCAAACTGACGGCATCGCCAATGCCAAACTGCATGGCTCGCGTGCTGTCTGATACGCGCACCACGTGATTGGTGCCGGCAATTGCGACATCCAGCGAGGTCGTGGCACCACCGAATTGCACGCCGTCGACTCGACCTTGGAGCCCGTCGCCACCCGCTGACCCCGCAACACAAATATCTTCTGGGCGAATGAGCAGCCGCGCTTCACCAGATTGCACTTCGGATGGTGGCACCGCAAACTCGAGCGCATGACCACGCAAACGCACCCGGGATGGCGCGGTCATTTCCACTGCCAGATCATTGACCTTGCCGACGAAACGTGCCACGAACGGCGTTGCTGGTGAGCGATACACCACGTGAGGTGTGGCGATTTGCTCGACTCGTCCATCACACATCACACAGATGCGATCAGAGATGGCCAACGCTTCTTCTTGGTCGTGAGTCACGAACACGGTGGCGATCCCCGACGTTCGTTGGATGCGGCGGATTTCTTCGCGCACCTCCACCCTGACGGTGGCATCGAGCGCCGAAAGCGGTTCATCGAGCAACAACACCTGTGGCTCAATGGCCAACGCTCGCGCGAGGGCAACGCGCTGTTGTTGACCGCCAGAAATCTGGTGGGGGTACCGCTCAGCCAAACCCGCCAGCCGCACGAGGTCGAGCAATTCGCCCACCCGCGCCGTGCGTTGGCTGCGCGACATCTTGCGCACCTTCATACCGAACTCCAAGTTTTCATGCACGGTGAGGTGGGGAAACAAGCTGTAGTTCTGGAACACCATTCCGGTGCCCCGCTTGCTTGCGGGTAGAGCCACGACGCTGGTTCCACCAATGAGCACATCGCCCGAATCGCAGATTTCAAACCCGGCAGCAACTCGCAGCGCGGTGGATTTGCCACAGCCGCTCGGGCCGAGCAGGGTGACGAGTTCGCCTTCGTCAACACGAATGGCAAAGTCGACCAGTGCATTGACCGCCCCGAATGACTTGGCGACATCACGAAATTCAATGTTGCGGGTCATGAACGAACTTTCTTGCCGAAACGATTGGACATTGCGACAAACACGGTGGAAATGACCACAAGAACGATGCCGAGCCCGAATGTGCCCTGTGGATTGCTGCCTTGCGAGTACGACAGGTACAGCGGCAACGTATTCTTCAGTAGCAACGAAGCGATCGTGAATTCGCCGAGCACCACGGTGAAGGCCAAGAACGAGGCTGTGGCGATACTGGCTCGCATGTTGGGTGCGATGACGAACGCGATGGTGCGCCACCAACTTGCACCGAGACTGCGCGACGCATTCACCAGAGTGCGAATGTCAAGGGCCGCCAACCCATTTTCGAGCGTGCGATGAGTGAAGGGCAACGCAGTGATCACATAGAGCGGCACGAGACCGAACGAACTGCGAATCAGAATCGGCAAGGTGTCACGAAATGTGCCGGCAAAACCCACGACCAGAGCAATTGCCGGAACCACAAATGGCAAGACCGCTGAGATCTCGATGAAGCGCCGTGTTCTCGGTGAACTGAGATGGGCGAAAGCCATGGTCGGCAGCAACAGCACAATAGTGACAAGTGCCGTTGCAATGGCCAACGTGACGCTGAGACTTGCGGCGCGCTGAAATTCTGTCGCTCCAAATGAATCAACCAGGGGTTGGAGGGTCCACTTTTGGAACACGTTGCCCCATGACAGCTTGATGACTGGTACTCGCTGAAATGCGAATCGTGCCATTGCGAGCATCGGGACGATATAGAACACTGCAACGATTCCAATCGTGAACCACGCACTCAATCGGGAGATTTTCATCGTCGCCAGCGTTCTGCGCGACGCATTAGTAACTGGAACCCCGTCACCAAGACTCCGGTAATGATCACCATCCAAGCGGCCAAGGCATAACCAAGATTCGTCTTGCCGGTGATGGTGTCGCCCTGCAGGAAGAATCTGATTTGCACCGGTACGAGCCGCGAGCCACCCGACGACAGCGCAAACGCCGTGGCATAGGCGGCGAATGCATTTGCCACGAGCAAAAGAAACCCGCCGAGCAGCGCTGGTGTGAGGATCGGTAGCGCTACCAGCCGCCAATACTGCGCCGATGACGCCCCCAGACTCTGCGCGGCTTCTGCCCACGTGCGGCGTAGACCATCCAGTGCTGGCACCAGCACCAAGGTCATGAGTGGTATCTGAAAATACAGGTACACGAGCACGATGCCCCAAAAGTCAGAGATTCGAAAACCCCAACCAACGATGTCAATGTTGATTTCTCGCAATAAACGTGTGGCCAAGCCCTGCATACCGAAGGCCGCTAAGAAGGCAAAAGCCAGCGGAATTCCGCCCATATTTGCGGCCACCGCCGAATACCCCACCACCGTGTTGCGCAATCCACGAACGGTGTCGAGTCGCACCACGGCGACAGCCACCAAAGCACCGATTACTGCACCAATCGAGGCACTAATAAACGACAACTGCAAACTAAAAACGAAGCTCCCGCGAAATTGTCCGATGACTGCTTCGATCATCGGGCTGCGCTCGGCGGTGCCTGTGGCGAACGCCGACCGAAAGACATACAGCCCTGGGCAACCCAAAAAGATTGTAAGAAACGCAACGTATGGCAAAAACACCAAATGGCGGGCTCGTCTTTTGGACGAGCCCGCCATCCTGGGGGCGATTACAGATTGCGTATTTGTTGCAATCAATTATTTATCCGCTACCAAAGGACCCCAACTGGCTGCCAAGGCTTCTTTCATCTTGGTGATCTGGTCTTGGGTGGGGAACTTGATCTGCGCAATGAGTTCTGGTGCTGGCAGATTTGCCTTGGCTTCCTCAGAAATCTTGCCAGATGCCACGAGTGCTTCGAAGCGGGCCGGAATTGCGCCGCCTTCGAGGTATCCGAGTGCACCTTCGTCAGAGATGAGGTGGTTGATCCACAACTTCGCTGAGTTGTTGTTCGGGGCACCCTTCACGACGCCTTGTGCGTAGTAGCCACCGTGAACACCGTCGGTTGGTACGCGGATTGCCAAGGTGATGCCGTTTTCAGCAAGTGTTGGCGCGAGGCCTGGGTAGTTGTAGGTCCAGTCGAGCCAAATTGGTGTTTCACCAGCGATAACTCCGGCTGGTGTCACATCGGTGCCGGCCAAGTTGCCCGAGGCCTTCAGGTTTGCGAAGTACGTGATACCTGGCATGATGTCGTCGAACGAGCCACCATTGGCTAGCGCGGCGGCAACGACTGCGTTGAATGCGGCACCCGATTGTCTTGGGTCACCGTTCAGCGAAACCAGTCCCTTGTACTCCGGCTTGGCCAAGTCAGCAAAGCTGGTTGGTGCAACATCCACGACCGTGGTGTTGGTACCGATGGCCATGATGCCGTAGTACGCAGCAACCCACTTGCCGTCTGGATCTTTGAGCACCGCGGGGATTTCGTCCCAATTGCAAGGCTCGTACGGCTCCCAATAGCCCTTGGTGTCAACTTCTTGGGCGATCGCAGGCGAAACGTCGAGCGCGTCAGGTTGCGTTGGTTGCCCAGCAAGTGTCTCCACGGCAACGAGCTCGTCAGCCGACGAAGCATCGGGGTTGGCGACCGGGTTGGCGATGTCTGGATACTTCACGCGAAATGCCTCAAGGATGCCCTTGTAGTTGGCCCAGCTATCGGGCAAGGCAATCAGGTTGACCTGGCCTTCGGCGTTGGCAGCATCGACGAGCGCCGTATTGAGGCAGGCATCTTCGACCACTACTGCGGCAGTGTCTTCTGTTACTTCTTCGCTGGCTTCGTCTTCTGCGTCGCTACCACAGGCACTGAGTGCCATGGCGCCGACGATCGCCAGTGCGGCAAAGCCACGCAGGCGAGTTCCGAAACGGGTGGATGTGGCTGTATTGCTGTTGTGTTGTTTTCTCATGACGAAGAAAATATGTGAGCCAGATGAATGAGACATGACGTATGACCACTGAGTCGGTAAAGAGTGTCCAAAATCTTTGTGCCGAAGAATGAAGAAGTTCACCGGCATGTCACCTTCGGTTGACGACATGTTTTCCGAACTAGGCGCTGCACGCGTCACGCTTAAAGGCAATGATGCGCCTACCCGACGATCGACTCCGCCGGCCCGAACGCCTCGCAGTCATCGGTGCCGGCTACATCGGCTTGCCCACGGCGGCGGGGTTCGCTGACCTCGGGTATGAAGTCGTGTGTGCCGACACCAACCCCACCAAGCTGGCGCGGTTGCTAGCCGGCCAGGTCGACCTCCACGAACCCGACCTGCAGGATCTCGTGCAACACGGTTTGCGTACCCGCCGACTTTCTTTTTGTAGCAGCCCTGCAGCGGCCGCACGCGAGGCATCGATCGTGTTCATCTGTGTGCCGACACCTCAGGCAGACGACGGGTCAGCCGACCTTTCTTATGTCGAACAGGTCGTTGCCGAAATCTGCCCGCTCGTGCGGCCTGGCACCATCATCGTTACCCGTTCGACCGTGCCGGTGGGTACAGCCGAGCGCCTGAACGCCATCATCGGCCGACGTGATGTCCACGTGGCGTCGAACCCCGAGTTTCTGCGTGAAGGAAGTGCGGTGCGCGACTTTTTCCATCCTGATCGCATTCTGATCGGCGCCAGTGAGTTGATCGTTCGGCGCCGTCTGGGTGAGTTGTACGACGTGTTCGGCGTGCCGGTGATCGTGACCGACATCCCCACGGCCGAACTCACCAAACATGCCGCCAACGCATTTTTGGCCACACGACTGAGTTTCGTCAACGCCATGGCCAATATCTGCGAGGCGGCCGGCGCCGATGTGCACGAAATGATGAAGGTGGTCGGCCTCGACCCACGCATCGGCCCAAAGTTCCTCGCGGCCGGCCCGGGTTGGGGTGGGTCGTGTTTGCCGAAAGACACTCGCGCACTTGCCTATGTGGCCCGCCAACTGGGCGAGCCGTTCGAGCAACTCGAGAGCACGGTACGCAGCAACGAAGAACAGTTCGACCGCGTGGTGCGGCGGCTTGCCGAGCACTTGGAGGGGTCAGTGCAGGGTCGCCGAGTTGCCGTGTGGGGGTTGGCATTCAAGGCCGGCACCAACGACCTGCGCGATTCACCAAGCCTGGCGGTGTGCCAACGATTGGTCGCAGCAGGTGCTGACGTGTGCGCCTTTGACCCGGCAGTCAACCAGACTGCCGTTGCTGATTTGGGCTTTACCTACGCCGAAACTTCGATCGGTGCATGCTTCGGTGCCGAGGCACTGGTGGTGCTCACCGAATGGCCCGAGTTCGCAGAGACCGATCCATCACTGGTTGCTGCCGCCATGAGCGGCGACGTCGTGTTCGACACGCGCAACGTGCTCGACATCAACGAATGGACTTCGGCTGGCCTGCGACTCGTGACGGTTGGTCGCAGCTCGCCCGACCCGATGAACAACAGCGCCAAGGCCAACGCGGCGTAACCCACGCAACACGCGCCGAGCACGGCGCCATAACCCGTGTCGATACCTACGGTAAGTGCCGCCGCTGCACCAATGACGAACGACAAGTTGTACACGACGTCGTACGCAGCAAACACCCGCCCGAGTGACGCTGAGTCAACGCTCGACTGCACGGCCGCATCGTTGCACACCCGCACGTTTTGAAACGCAAAAGAAGCAACCACGATTGCCGCCATCGCCGTGACGAAAGAGTCGACCAACAAAATTCCGCTTACTGCCAACCCCGATGCGACCGCGGCCAGTACCGATACCGACTTGCGCGGAACCCGCTCGATCACCCACTCGGCGGTCAAAGTGCCGAGGAAACTGCCGGCACCAGCAACACCAAAGACTGCCGCATAGCCCGAAGCTTCGATGGCGAATCGCGCATCAATGACCAATGCGACACAGGCATACGACATGCCGAGCAGCAACTTGCCGCCACCACTTGACGCAATTGCAAACCGAACCTTATGGTTGCGCAACTGCATCGCAGCGGCCCGCCAATCACGATGCGACGCCACATCACGGCCGCCGCCGAGTGCGACACGCACCCGTCGATACAGGTACGACGAAGCCACGTGAAGCACGACTGCCACCACGAACACTGCACGCACGTCGAGTCGCTCTATGCCTGCTGCCACTGCCACGCCCACGAAGCCAGCCATCATGCTGAACAGCAAACTCAGCGAATCTGCCGCAACCAGCTGGTGTGATTCCACCAGGCGCGGAATGGCCGTTGCTCGCACGGTGTAGAGCACCCGGGTAACCAACAAAAGCAAGCCGAAGGTGACATAGCCGACGACTTGGCGCTCGGTCACGGCTGCGACGATTGCGCCAAGGGTGAAAACGGCCCGCAACAACTGGCCCATCACCAACAGCTGCTGACGGGCAAACCGATCGGCAACGAAGCCTGCCAATGGCCCAACGAACAACAGTGGAAACGCAGCCAGGAGCAACCCCCGCAGGAATGCCAGCGTGGTGTCGCCAGGGTTCAGGTCAAACAGCAGCACTTGGGCCAGCCCCAGAGATGTCATGGCATCAGCCACCTGCGACGACATCTGGCCAGCCATGGCGGTTCGAAAGTCGCGTCGACGCAGAACGTCTCGACGACTCACGTGCTCTTTGGCTTGGCGCCGAAGTATGTGAAAGTTCACCGGCGACGAAACCACTCCACGAGCGTGACGCATTACTGGCATTGGCATTGCAGTTTGAGGTAAACAATCTCTGAATATTCACCGGCTGTGGAAGTTAACTTTGTTCTCACCTTCCGTTCAGTCGTTTTCCAAGTTCGTTCCTCACAGTTGAGTCATGCGCATCGGCATCGTGACCGAGAGTTTCTTACCCAGCGTGAACGGGGTGACCAATTCGGTCGTGCGCCTGCTGGAACATCTCGAGTCAACCGCCCACGATGCCGTGGTTGTCGCCCCGGGCGACGGCCCCGACCACTTCGGGCGGTTTCCTGTGGTGCGCACCCGCAGTGTGTCGGTGCCGCGCTACCGCCACTTTGAATTGGGCCTGCCCAGCCCGCGTCTGCGCGAAACACTCACCGACTTTGCGCCAGATGTCGTGCACCTGGCATCCCCGTTCGGGCTCGGCGCATATGCCGGGCGTGTGTGTCGTCAACTGGGTGTTCCCACTGTGGCGGTGTACCAGACCGACGTGCCGGGCTTTCTTTCTAACTACGGCCTGTCGCCTACCGAAGGTTTGGTCTGGAAGTGGGTGGGTGGCATTCATAACAAAGCCACACTCACGCTCGCGCCGTCGTCAGCGGCCAAGAACGACCTTGAGATGCATGGCGTTGATCGCGTGAGTTTGTGGCGACGCGGCGTTGACGGACAACTGTTTAGCCCAACACGGCGCAGCGAGGAACTGCGCCAGAAGTGGAACACCCGCGAACGCATCGTCGTTGGCTATGTGGGTCGACTCGCGCATGAAAAGCGTGTCGAAGATTTGGCGGTGTTGGCCGACGACCCACGCATCCAACTGGTCATCGTCGGTGACGGCCCGCAACACGAAAAACTGCAACGACTGATTCCTGATGCGGTCTTTCCCGGGGTTCTGTCTGGTGCCGAACTTGCCGCCCACTTTGCAAGTTTCGATGTTTTCGTGCACACGGGTGTGCACGAAACATTCTGCCAAACCATTCAAGAAGCGCTCGCTTCGGGTGTGCCCGTTGTTGCGCCAGCCCAGGGCGGCCCGCTCGACTTGGTCACACCCCACGTCAACGGCCTGCTGTATCAACCTGGTGAAACTGCAGCCCTGCGACAGTGTGTCGATGCACTCATCGACACCGACGTGCGCCATGCAATGTCTGTTCACGCTCGCCCGTCGGTCGAGCGTCGCACTTGGGCATCGGTCAATGAACAACTGCTCGGGCACTTAGGTCGCGCTTGCGGCAAAACCGAGCCCGCAGTCGCGCCACAGCACGACTTTGCAACCTCGGACGCGGCGTAACGGCAACCATGCGCATCGCCCATGTCGCCAACTTCTATGGGCCACGTAGCGGCGGTTTGCGCACCACGATGCATCGACTCGGCCACGGCTACCTGGCGGCTGGTCACGAAGTTCTGCACATCGTTCCTGGTCGCGACTACGAACGCGAATGGACCGAATCGGGTTTGCGCATCACCATCCCGGGTCGGGTGCTGGCCGGCACGGGTGGCTACCGCGTGATCGTGAATGTGTCGCGAGTGCGACGCATCCTCGCCGAGTTTCGCCCCGACGCACTCGAGGTGTCGGATCGCTTCACGCTCACTTCGCTGGGTGATTGGGCGCGTGAAAACTCGGTGCGCAGCGCAGTGTTCAGCCACGAGACCCTCACCGGTCTGAGCGAAACATTCGTGCGTGCACCACTGATCACCTCGCCACCCGTTGACTGGTGGAATGCCCGCCTGGCCCGCCGCTTTGACCACGTGGTTGCCACCACCGCGTTCGCTGCTCGCGAGTTCGAGCGCATCGGTGCAGGCAACATCACTCGCATTCCGCTTGGGGTCGACCTAGCTGAATTTCATCCGGCAAAGTTCGACCAAACATTGCGCACGAATCTGCTCGGCGACAACGACATCTTGCTGGTGCACTGTGGTCGCCTGTCGCCAGAAAAGCGCGCCGAGCGCAGCATTGAAACCGCCATTGAGCTCGCTCGCCGTGGTCGCCGAGTGCGGCTCATCATCGCTGGTGACGGCCCCAGTCGCGATTCGCTCGAGCGTCTCGCCGCAGGACATGCAATTGAGTTTCTCGGGTTCGTCACCGAGCGTGACGTTTTGGCCCGACTGCTTGCCTCTGCCGACGTGGTGCTCGCACCTGGGCCACTTGAAACGTTCTGTCTTGCCGCACTCGAGGCCCTGGCATCTGGAACCCCCGTCGTTGCCAGTGCCAGCAGTGCAGTTCGTGAAGTGCTCGGCACCGACGACACCGACGACACCGACGCACAGGCTGGTGCAGTAGCGGCAGACAACGCAACGGCTTTTGCCGACGCCGTCGACGGTGTGTTGTCGACTTCGCCCGCCGCACGACGATTTGCAGCACGCCGCAGGGCCGAGCAGTTCCCGTGGTCGCTCACGATTGACCGCATGCTCGCCTTGCACGGCGAATCACCGCGCGAACCCAAGCAACAGGCCGCATAACGATGCGAACCATCGTGGTGCTTGGCGACTCGGTCGGGTTCGGTGTTGGCGACGAAGACCACCAGCACCCCGACAAAGGGCTCGGGTCGTTTTTGCATCAAGCCCTGGTTGATTTTTCTGCATACTTCAACTACTCGCGCCCAGGCGCCCGCATGCGCGAGGTGTTTGAAGTGCAGCTTCCTCGGGCCCTTCACCACCAACCAGATGTAGTGGTGCTCATTGCCGGGGGCAACGATGTGTTGCGCCAGAACTTTGACCCCACCGATATTTATTGGTCGATGTATGGCACAATCACCACGTTGCGTGGGCAGGGCGTCCAGGTGCTCACCATGAAGTTGCACGACCCAAACAAAAAGATCCGCCTCCCGAAGCGGCTCGCGCGATTGCTGCATCAGCGAGTGGAGACGCTCAACCTCATTATTGATGACGTTTCAAGTTTGCTCGGCGCCAAGTGTTTAGATGTGCGAGAGATCGGTGTCGCCTATGACAAGGCAATGTGGCATGTGGATCGCATGCACCCGAGCCGCTTCGGCTATCACGTGCTGGCTCGGCATTTTGCAGAGTTGCTATCTGGTGATGGTCACGCGGTGCGCGACGTGACAGCCCCCAGCGTGCGCCCACGCTCGCGCCAAGAGAACCTGCAATGGATGATGCGCATGGGTTTGCCGTGGTTCTTAAAGCGCTGCAAAGACTTGTTCCCAGGTGTGGGCTACTTGCTCGTATTAGAGACATCCAAAGATGTTGCCCGCGCCGTCCGTAAGCGCCGCAGCAAATCTGGAGCCCCCGACTTCGGCCAACAACCGTGGCGGCGACCGGTGCGTCACACGTCAGAACTCCCGCTTGGCACAGCACTCGACACAGCGCTTGACGCACCGCTCAACATTGCCGCCTAGCGCGCGTCACTTACGCCACGCCTGTTCTCACTTCTACACGCGCGCCGATCACCGACGCGGCATCAAACCGAATCTGGCCGATGCGCGGTAGCGGGCTCGGGCGGGCAGCCACGAATGCGGCAGTCGCGCGACGCAGGCGTTGCATTTTTGCCGGGGTGATTGCCTCGAACGGGTCGCCAAAATTGGTGCTGCGACGGGCCTTGACTTCACACACCGCAAGCACACCATCACGCCAAGCAACAATGTCGAGTTCGCCACGTGGGCAGCGCCAGTTGCGGGCGATGATCGTGTAGCCCGCCCGCACGTACCACGCAGCAACAAGATCTTCGGCAAACCGCGCGCGCGCTTGATTCGCTAGATGTTGTTGCCTGGCAGCTCTTCGATGTTGAGGTCTTTGAAACTCAGCACCCGCACCTTGGGCACGAGGCGAGTCTTGCGGTACATGTCCCATACCCATGCGTCGGTAAGTATGATCTCCAAAAGTGGGCGCGGGCCATCAGCGAGCACCTGCACATCAACGGTGTTGGCCAGGTAGAACCGGCGATCGGTTTCGACGGCGTACTTAAACATCGCGACGACGTCTTGGTATTCGTTGGCCAATTGCAGTTCGCGTTCGGCCTCGAACTGCTCGAGATCGTCAGTGTTCACTTGCAACCGACCACTGGCTGTGTGCAGGGGATGCGCAAGTTGGCGACGAGCTTAGACTTCGCGCTTTTCGCGAATCTTGGCCGACTTACCGGCGCGATCACGCAGGTAGTTGAGCTTGGCGCGACGCACTTGACCGTGGCGCAAAACTTCGATCTTTTCCACCGATGGGGTGTGCATGGGGAACGTGCGCTCGACGCCTACGCCGTAGCTGGTCTTGCGAACGGTGTAGCTCTCAGAAATGCCCGAGCCTTCAACGGCGATGACATCGCCTTGAAACACCTGGACGCGCTCTTTGTCGCCTTCTTTAATGAGCACATGCACCTTGACCTCGTCGCCAGGGCGCAAATTGGGCAGGTCAGTGCGGAGATGTTGCTGGTCGACGATGTCTGTGGGTTTCATAGGGAACTCTCAGGATACGGCACAGGGGGGAACTCTTCCACCAGACGTTTTTCGGTGTCGTTTAGCCCGCCCCGCAGCGCGATGAGGTCGGGTCGTGCACTGAGCGTGCGATGCAGCGCCTGGGCATGCCGCCAGCGTTCGATGCGTGCATGGTCGCCACTGCGCAACACTTCGGGCACGCCGAGACCTTCAAATTCTGCTGGTCGCGTGTAGTGCGGTGCTTCGAGCAGACCACCCTCGAACGATTCGCTTGCTGCTGACTCGTCGTTGCCCATCACGCCGGGGATGAGCCGGGTGACGGCTTCGACGATGGCACATGCGGCCACCTCGCCGCCGCCCAATACGAAGTCGCCAAGCGAAACTTCGCCATCGCACAACTCGGCCACCACACGGTGGTCGATGCCTTCGTAGCGACCACACAACAGCGAAAAGCCCGCGGACGCTGCCAACGTTTTGGCCATCTGTTGATCGAATCGTTTGCCGCCGGGCGACAACAGCAACAGCGGCCGCGGTGGTTGGGCGGCGCGCACACTGGCAAAAATTGGTTCGGGGCGCATCACCATGCCCGCGCCACCACCGAATGGTGCATCGTCAATGGTGCGATGGGCATCGGTGGCGTGGGCGCGCAGATCGTGCACCCGCAAGTCGAGCAATGCTGTGGTGCGCGCACGACCAAGCAGGCTTTCCGAACAAAATGCGTCGACAAGCGTCGGGAAAATGCTGAAGACGTCGATGCGCACGACTGGCACCGAGTTGATTGGGTTTAGTCGTCGAGAAAATCGACGTCGACGTCAACGCCGTCTTTTTCGGCGGCGGCACGCACGAGCGCGCGAATGTTCTGGGCGGTACGACCGCGACGGCCGATGACGCGACCGAGGTCGCCTTCGCCGACTCGCACTTCAAGAATGATGGTGCCGTCGTCGTTGATTGCTTCGACGCGAACTTTGTCGGGGTCGTCGACGATGGAGCGAACGATGTGGTCAAGCACTTTCGTGGCCACGGTTGCCTCTGCCATGCCGACTATTTCTTCTTCGTCGACTTGGTGGCCATGAACTCGCTCCACAGGCCACTGATTTCGAGCAACTTGCGCACGCGTTCGGTGGGCAGGGCACCCTGGTTGAGCCACTGCATGACCTTGGCGTTGTCGACGGCGAAACCCGATGGGTTCTCTAGCGGACGGTACGTGCCGACGATTTCGAGAAATTCACCGTTGCGGGCTTTTTTGGTGTCAGCCGCGACGACGCGATAATGCGGCTGCTTGGTCTTGCCGACGCGGGCCAGACGAAGTTTGACAGACATGATGCTCCTTGACTTGATTGCGATACCCCGAGCGAACCGCTGCGGGCTCTCTGCACGCTATCTGGGCGGCAGGCGACCACCAAACTGCTGCTTGATCATCTTCTGCATTTCGCCGAACTGCTTGACCAGACGGTTGACATCCTGCACCTGGGTGCCGCTGCCCTTGGCGATGCGTGACCGCCTACTGCCGTTGATGATCTGGGGGTTTTCGCGCTCGCCAGGCGTCATCGACCGGATGATTGCCTCGGTGCGCTTCACCTGGTCGTCGCTGATTTCGGCCCCTTTGAGTTGGGCTGCAGCACCCGGGATCATGCCGAGCACGTTCTGCAGTGGGCCCATTTTTTTGAGTTGTTGCAGTTGGTCGAGAAAATCGTCGAGCGTGAACTTGCCGCCGACGAGTTTCTTGGCGGTCTTTTCGGCCTCTTCTTTTTCGAACACTTCCTCGGCTTGTTCGATGAGCGTGAGCATGTCGCCCATGCCCAAAATGCGGCTGGCCATGCGGTCGGGGTGGAACTGCTCGAACGCATCGAGCTTCTCCCCCGTTGCGGCGAACGCAATCGGCTTGCCGATGACTTCTTTTACCGACAGGGCCGCACCACCGCGCGCATCACCATCGAGTTTGGAAAGAATCACACCGTCGATAGCCAGCGTGTTGTTGAACGCTTCGGCCACCGCCACCGCGTCTTGGCCGGTCATGGCATCGACCACCAAAAACGTGTAGCGCGGCGACACTGCTTGGCTAATGTCGCGCACCTGTTGCATCATCTCGGTGTCGATGGCCAAGCGGCCGGCGGTGTCGACAATGAGCACATTGCGACCAAGCCGTTGGGCTTCTTGCAGACCGAGGCGCGCGGTTTGCACCGGGTCGCCTGGCGCGCTGAACACAGGCACACCAATCTGGGCGCCGAGCACACGCAACTGCTCTACGGCTGCGGGTCGCTGCAAGTCGGCACCGACCAACATCGGTTGTCGACCTTGTTTCTTGAACCACGCCGCCAACTTGGCCGCACTGGTGGTTTTTCCCGAACCTTGCAGACCCGCCATGAGCACCACGGTGGGTGGCTGACTGGCATAGGTGATCTTCAGCGTTTCGCCACCGAGGAGCGCGACGAGTTCGGCTTGCACCGTCTTGACCACTTGCTGCGCGGGGTCCAACACCTTGGACATCGCTTCGCCGACGGACTTCTCGCGGATGCGTGCCAGCACATTGCGCACCACGGTGACGTTGACGTCGGCCTCCAAGAGAGCCGTGCGGATTTCGGCGAGAATCTCGTCGACGTCGGCTTCGCTCAGACGTCCGCGATTGCGAAGTTTGCCGACTACAGCACCAAGACGGTCGCTCAGCGAGTCAAACATCAGACCGAAAATCTATCGGTGACGAATCAATGGAATATTATGGCGCTTTGCGACTCGTGCTGTGCATCACGACAACCACCCGAGTGCCAAAACTTCAAGCACGATCAAAACCCCGAGCGCCGTCACCAACACCCCAAGCACCCGCGACACAAGTGTCGACGGCCACGTAGCTCCCTTACGACCGAACCAGGCGATGACGCCAAGAGCAAAACCGGGCAGACCAGCAAAGACCATCGTTCGCTCGAGCGTCGATTGTGGGTCGAGATTCGGGTCGGCAATAATCGATACCCACCATTTGCTGACGACAAGCAGCACAACTATCTTCAAGATGTCGCGAGGCAGGAACCGGTGCAATGAGACCAGGTTGGGAAATCGGTCAACCGTTCTTCCAACAAGTTTCGGAAGCAAGAACATCGCGCCAGAAATCCATAGCGCCGCACTGTTGCCGACGAACGTGTAGGCGACGAATACAAACACTGTGGTGCGTATCAGTGCTGACATCACGACCTGAGTGTCCGACAGGTTCGGCATGTCGTATCGCTGCACGCGCGTTAGCCGCTCGGCGGTCGCTACTCGCGCGAAATTCTCGAGGAGATACCGCCCACCTAGCGCGAGAAGCACCGTCCACCTGACGGTCGCTAGGTCATCCGACCAGTCCATCGTGTAGCCGGTGAGTGCCGGTAGTGCGGTGAACATACCGCTGGCGGCCCAT
>SYEA01000098.1 GCA_005800965.1 Actinomycetota bacterium
AATGATCGACAAGGCCGGCCTCGGCGTAACGCGTGGGGCCTACAACTTGGACACCGCTTTCGAAACCAAGGTGGGCGACAGCGGGCTCAACGTGGCAGTGCTGTGTGAATACGACGCACTCCCGGGCATCGGCCACGCCTGCGGCCACAACGTGATTGCTGCAGCTGGTCTAGGTGCAGGGCTGGCGCTGGCTGGCGTAGCCAACGATGCAGGCGGACGCCTCACGTTGATGGGCACTCCAGCCGAAGAAGGTGGTGGTGGCAAGGTGGAGATGGCTCGGGCCGGAGCGTTCGACGGCATTGCAGCAGCCATGATGATTCATCCAGCCGATCGCGATTTGGCGCGGATGAATGCAATCGCCATTCAACAGTTGATCGTGCGCTACTACGGGCAAGCAGCCCACGCCGCAGTGTCGCCGCACTTGGGTCGCAACGCCCTCGATGCCGCGGTACTTGGATACATGAACGTGGCTGCGATGCGCCAACACATTCGTCCGACCGAACGTGTGCACGGTATCTTCACCAAAGCCGGCGAGAAGCCCAACATCGTGCCCCGCGAGTCGGAGATGAACTGGTACGTGCGCAGTGACACCATCGAGACGCTGCAGCCGCTCAAGCAACGCGTTGCAGCCTGTCTTGAAGCGTCGGCAGCGGCCACCGACTGTCGTGCCGAGTTGCAGTGGGAGATCAACGCCTACGCCGACATCGTCGACAATGTTCCGCTTCTCGATGCGTACGCCGCAAACTCCACTGACATCGGTCGACCACTTACCTCCGCAATGTTGCCGGGCACCGGAGGCGGCTCCACCGATATGGGCAACGTGAGTTACCTCACGCCAACCATTCATCCGATGTTGCAGGTCTCACCGCGTGGTGTGTCATTGCACTCACCGCAGTTTGCCGAATACACAGCCTCGAGTGTTGCCGACAAGGCCGTTCTGGATGGCGCAAAAATCATGGCCATGACGGTGATTGACCTGTGGACCAAGCCACAATTGCAGGGCAGTGTGCGCGAGGCATTCGGCGATGGCACCGTGCCGGCAGGGGTGCTCTAAAACCCCGGTCATCTTTCGTAGTATCGGCTCTCGTGTCGGTCTACATTCCAGAACAGTTCAGCGATAGTGAGTCGGCAATTTTGCGTCGCTATTTCACCAATCTTGATCTGCCAGTTTTTGCCTTGGTCAACTTGCCTGAAACGGTCAAGGGTGCGTTGTTTGCTCGCTACAGCCGTACCGCCAAGAGTTTGCGGCGCTTGTTTCTCGATGAATTCGTCAACGACCTTGACTTAACGGGTGACGAGAGTGTTGACGCCACGATTGGTGTGGCTCGCGCAGAGGAGCTCTACGAGCGAATTTTCGTCGAGTATGGCGATGATTCGGTCGCCCAACTTGGCGGAGTCCATTTGGCGTGCGAGCAGGCTTCAAATCTGCTCACCAAGATTTTGGAGTGGGGTCGTCTCATGGCGTATCTCGAACAAAGCACTCGCTATGTGGCCTACGACGCGCGCCTAGGTGGGCGTTACCGCTACTACCGCGACCCTGCAGTGCTGGGAAGTCCGTTTGGTACCCGCTATGTCGGGGACATGGATCGCATGTTCGACACCTACAGCGAACTTGTCGAAATGGTAACCACTCATGTGCGCGCTACGGTGCCGCGCGGCGACAACGACTCCGACTTCATCTACCGTCAGGCCACTCGCGCCAAGGCGCTCGATGCAGTGCGCGGAATTTTGCCGGCTGCCTCACTTTCGAACGTCGGCATTTACGGCACCGGTCAGGGCTACGAGGCACTCTTGCTCCGGATGCGCGCCAGCCCCTTGCCTGAGGCACAGGCTTACGCCGACATGATGCTCACCGAATTGCGCAAGGTGATTCCGACATTTCTGCGACGAGTCGACATGCCAGAGCGCGGCGTGGCGTGGAGCAACTACCTTGCCAACAATGCCAACAACACCGCCGATCTCGTGGACGAATACTTCGGCATCATCGAGCCACAAGACGCCGCCGAAGTAACCCTCGTTGATTTTGACCCAGACGGCGAAGACAAATTACTCGCTGCAATTTGTTACTCGTCATCAGATTTGCCCGAAACACAGTTGCTCGAGCGGGTGCGCAACTTAAGCCAAGAGCAGCGCGTGGCACTCATTCGCGCCTACGTGGGGGAGCGATCGAATCGTCGCCATAAACCTGGGCGCGCCTTTGAACGACTGTCCTACCGCTTTGATGTGCTGGGTGACTACGGGGCCTTTCGCGACATGCAGCGCCATCGTCTGCTGACCATCGAGTGGCAGCGACTGACCCCGTATCTTGGCTACGCCCGCCCCGAGTTGGTCGATGAGGCTGGCGGAACGGCCATCTTTGACGACGCCATGGAGCGCTCACAGGCGCTCTATGAACTGCTACGCCCCGAGTTCCCCGAGCAAGCCGCCTACGGCGTGGCCATGGCTCACCGAATGCGCTACATGATGCATTTCAACGCTCGTGAGGCCATGCACATGCTGGAGTTACGCTCAGCGCCCCAAGGACACCCGGCCTATCGGCGGGTGGCACTCGAGATGCACCGCCTGATCGCCACCCAAGCCGGCCACCATGCCGTAGCTCGCGCCATGAGCCATATGACGACCGAGGCACCCCTTCTGGAGCGGCTCGAATCTGAGCGTCGCAGCGAGCAGCGACGCGGGTCACAACGGCTCTAGCGGCAATGCGCCCACTTGGGCCAATCTTCGGCTAAGGTTCGCGCCCGATAATGGTTCACGACAATGACACCCCTCAATCTGACGTCGACAGTGACGGTGGCGACCCCGACGACCTGACCGGGCTGACTGGGCTGGAAATCGATCCAGATGAACTTCCCGAGGGTGAAGAAGTTGACCCGGACGCACTTGACATTGCAGATGATGATGCTGACGACACCGATGTTGTTGCCGTTGATATCGCCATTGACGGCGATGCACCTGCTACAACCGATGCATCGGAAGACGTAGTAAAGACTGACGACGAACGGCTGCATCTTGATGACGATGATGACGAGACCGCTGAAAAGAAGCGGCCGCCTCGTGAAGAAGTCGACGAAAACGAAATGTCGGGCTCTGATGACGAAGAAGCCGACTTGGCGACCATCCTGGCCGACAAGTTGCGTAGCAGCGACCAGTTGTCACCTGATGACGAAACTGCACCAGTTGACATTGAGGACGCCACCGACGGTACGCCATTGTTGCAACCGCGACGACCAGATGAAGAGCATTGCCAACAGTGCTTCTTGCTCGTGCGCAAATCAGCGCCGAAATGCCCGGTCGATCACGACTTGTGTCCATTGTTTCCCACCGTCTAACCACTGTTGATCAGCACATGCCCGAGTCACGTGACGAGCGCATCGCATCTGCAAAAGCAATTGCTGAAGCACTAGTTGGTGTGCCTATCGTGCTTGCCCAGCAGGTGCTGCAGAATATTGGGGACGTGAGCGTGGGCAACAATGTGACGGTGGCTCAACGACTCAACCAGTTGCGAGCCCTGGGCGAGATGACCCTGCGTTTTGGAACCCGCGAGATCAGCAAGCGCTTCAGCGGTAAACAGCACTGACGTTGCTGATGAACCCGTCAGTGCGCATCGCCACCACGGCGGATGCGCAAGCCTGCCAAGAACTAGAGCAACAGGCGCAGGGCAACAATGCCGGGGCTCGCGGAGCCAGTGCCTTCTTTGCCGAACAACCAGTCTCGTTCATTGGCGATGGCGCCGGGGGATTCACGCTCATCGTGGAAGTGGACGGCGTGGTCGTTGGCTTTGCAACGGTGCGAATCTCGAGTGTGGCGGGCAGCAATGTCGCTACGGTCGTGCGCGTTTTTGTCACGGCGCGAGCCCGCCGAGTCGGTATGGGTGATGCGCTCATCAATGCAACCAAGCAACATGCCCGTCACGCCAACTGTGTGCGGATAGACGCAT
>SYEA01000099.1 GCA_005800965.1 Actinomycetota bacterium
GCCATGGGTGCACGCGGTGGTTTTCGTTATGGCAACACCGAATTGTCTGATGCCATCATCAAAGACGGTCTGTGGTGTGCGTTCGACGCTTGCCTCATGGGTTTAGGCACCGAGCGCTACGCCGCCGGAAACATTTCGCGCGACGAACAGGATGCTGCCGCGATGCAAAGCCATGCCCGGGCTGCTGCTGCAATAGCAGCCGGACGATTCACCGACGAAATTATTGCGGTGAGCGTGCCACAACGCAAAGGCGACCCACTGCTCGTGCGTGACGATGAAGGAGTTCGTGCGGCAACCACGCTGCAATCACTTGGTGCACTCCGACCAGCGTTCGACAAAAATGGCACGGTCACCGCGGGTAACGCCAGCCAAATTAGCGACGGTGGCTCGGCAGTCGTGGTGATGTCGAAGCGTGCAGCCGAAAAATGTGGTGTCACCCCACTGGGTGAATTGGTTTCGTATGGCATGGTGGCCGGGCCCGACTCGGCATCGCTGTTGCACCAGCCAAGCCGCGCGATTCAATCGGCTCTCACGCGAGCCAAGATGACGCTCAATGACGTGTCACTGGTGGAAATCAACGAGGCGTTTGCTGCTGTCGGTATTGCATCGATGCGCGAACTAGGCCTCAGCGACGACATCGTGAATGTGAACGGTGGCGCGATTGCCCTGGGTCACCCCATCGGCATGAGCGGCAATCGCCTGGCACTCACCTTGTTGCACGAACTCAAGCGTCGTGGCGGTGGAGTTGGCGCAGCAGCATTGTGTGGCGGTGGTGGCCAAGGCGATGCGCTGATTGTGCGCACGATGCAATAGCAGCCTCAACGACTAGTTGCTTAGTCGGCGACTTCGCGTCGCCCGACGAATGCCCGCCCCAAGGTGACTTCGTCGGCATATTCCAAATCGCCACCAACCGGCAAACCCATGGCCAATTGCGTGACTTTCACCCCCAGCGGTTTGAGTAGCCGGGCCATGTACATCGCTGTTACATCACCTTCGGTGTTGGGGTTAAAACACAGAATCACTTCTTGCACCGATTCGGGCCCAAGGCGCACCAAGAGCTCCCGCACTTTGAGTTGCTCGGGGCCCACACCTTCAAGCGGGTTGATGGCACCAAGCAGCACGTGGTAGCGCCCACGAAACTGGCCAGTTTTTTCGATTGCCACCACATCGCGTGATTCTTCAACGATGCAGATACTGCTCGTGTCACGCCGTTCATCGGCACAAATATGACAAAAGGCGGCCTCGGAGAAATTGAAGCACCGCTCACAAAACTGCACCGAACTGCGCGCTTCGTCAATGGCGCGGGTCAAACGCGCGACTTCTTCGCGGTCGAGCTTCAGCAAGTGAAACGCAATGCGTTGCGCTGATTTGGGCCCCACACTCGGCAGGCGCGACAGTGCATCAATCATCGCCTGCACCGAGCGTGAATATGCCGAGGCCATGATGGCTAGTTATTTCTTTGTGTTGTCAACAATGCGTGCACCAGGAAACTGTTTGGCGATGTGATCCACCACCGACTCGGTTGGCGCATCGTTGCTGTCAATCTCGTCACTGTCGTGATTGTTGCCGTGACCGCTGACGAGGTTTGCCTCTTTGGGCGAAGCGACACTCTTGCTGGCAGCAGCCGCAGGTGGCACGGCGCGCGATGCCTGCACCCGAACATCAACATTGATGGGCCGACCAGCAGCCGCGGTGAGCGCGGTGCACACGTGGTCTTTGAGTTCAAGACACTTCTTTTTGTGCATCTCGCTCGGCGCCGACACCACGAGCGTGTCACCCTCTAGGCCCACCACGTCGACCGCTGAATACAGCGCCCGTACGGTTGCTTTCAACGTGCGCCCCACGCTTGGCCACGCACCAACCACATCGTCAGTAGGTACAGCAGGCAAACTGGCGGCATCACGGGTCGCGGGTTGCCGGGTTGATGGCTGTGTTGGTGACTGTGTTGATGGCTGTGTCGCGGCCCGCGTGGTACCACCGGCGACCGGTGACGGTTGAGTGTTTGACGTGAGTCGTGGCCGCGGTATCGGCCCCGTCACATCGCGCGGGTGACTTGCACCCGATTCGAGACGTTCAACACGCGCCAACAACGATGCCGTGTCGTTAGCAATCACATTGCTGGCCAGGCGCACAAGTGTTACCTCCAGCACTAGACGTGGGTCGGGTGCCCGACGAATATCGACGAGAGCTTCACCCAGCACCTCAATGGCTCGCACCACTGATGCAACGCCATATCGAGCAGTCATATCTGCTGCCACCTTGGCGTGATCGTCAGCGAGTTGCACCAACTGTGGCGCCATCGACGACAAAAACATTTCACGCAAAAACCGCACGATTTGTTCGGTGAATGCTTTGGGGTCGTGGCCGCGTTGCATTGCTGCGCCCACTTGGGTGAGCACGGCGGCTGCATCATGGGTGATCAACGACTCGATCACATCTTCGGGACGCACGAACACCTCTGCTTCGCCCCCGCCAGCAACCACGAGTTCGAGCGCCGACAACGTGTCGCGTGCCGAGCCACCACCCTGTTCGACTACCTGACGAATGGCGTCGGCCGAAACCTCGAGCTTGGCGTCTTGCACCACCCAGCGCACGTGGTCTTCAAGTTCTTTGGCGGCCAGCAAACGAAATTGCAAGTGTTGCGTGCGACTACGGATGGTGTCGCTTACTTTTTGAGGGTCAGTGGTGGCCAGCACAAACACCACGTGTGGTGGTGGTTCTTCGAGTGTCTTCAACAATGCAGCTTCGGCGCCAGCACTCAACATGTGCACTTCGTCAAGGATGAACACACGATGGCGGCCGGGGTTGCCCATTGACGCACGTTCGATGAGTTCGCGGATGTTGTCGACACCGTTGTTGCTGGCGGCGTCGAGTTCGAGCACGTCGAAACTTGCGCCCCGCTCGATGGCTAGACACGAATCGCACTCACAACACGGCTCGCCTTCGTTCGGTTTGGCACAGTTGAGCACCTTGGCCAAGATGCGTGCTGCCGAAGTTTTGCCGGTGCCCCGCGGGCCAGAGAACAAATACGCCTGGCCACCCCGATCATTGGCAACGGCATTGCGCAATGCCCGCACTACGTGCTCTTGCCCTTTTAGCTCGGCAAAACGCCGTGGGCGATAGCGGCGATACAGCGATTGGGTGGCCATTTCGTAGCGAGCCTACCCCTCGGGTGACCGCGCAAATTGATGCGACAACCTCCGCGCCATAGTTGGGTACGGTAGATGCACGCCCATGCGTGGAGTTCTTGTCCCTTGGCGGCGTGCCGTACTGACGCCCTTTCTTGCGGTGCTGGGTGGCGTGCTGTTGCTCAACCCAATTGGTGGAACCGCACAGGCGGCGTCGACAATTCCGAACGAAGTGATCTCGTCGAACCCGCAACCAAACTCCACACTCACGGTGGTGCCCACCCAATTGCAACTCATCTTCCGCAACAAGTTGGATGCCGACGACGCAGCAGCACTCGGTGTGTTGTTGCGGTGCGACGGCGTGACGGTGTCGCTCGGTTCGCCAGTCATCGCTGCCGACATGCAAACGGTTTCAGCACCGCTGGCCTCGCTGCCACCAGGCGGCCAATGCACCGTTACTTGGGTAATCAACCGCAACATCGGCAGCCTCGGCACCTTCAATTTCACTTTGTTGGTCACCCAACAAACCATTCCTGCTGCGGTCGGTGCTGATGGCACGACTGAAACTACCGTCGTCGGTGAGGTCATCACCACCACAGTGGTGCCCGAGCCACGTTTCGGGTTGCTACTGGGGTTACTGCGAATATTCGAATACCTGTTCGTCATCTGCGTGTTCGGTGGATTGATGTACATCGTGATGGGTTGGCCGGAAGGTTACGAATACGACACCACACAAAGCTTCTTGCGCCCCAGTTGGATCGGCGCAGTGGTCTCGATGTATTTCGTGGTGGCTCTTCACGCTGCGCGCGCCAGCGGTGACTCGTTCGGTGCCTCACTGAACCCGTTTTCGTGGTTTGGTGCGCTCAACTCGGCATTCGGCATAATCTTGTTCTTGCGCTTCGTGTTGGTCGTTGCAGCCCTGTGGTTGGTGTTTCACCCCCGACGAGTACTGGCCCCCGAAACCCGGGTACCCGCCGTGCTGTTCTTGCTGGCGATGATGGCCACCTACGGCTTAACCCGCACC
>SYEA01000100.1 GCA_005800965.1 Actinomycetota bacterium
CACTGCAAGAACTCGGTTACTCCAACGTGGTCAGCATGGCCGGCGGTTTCGGCAAGTGGAAGGACGAGGGTCGCGCGTGGTCGACACCAGTGGCATTGAGTGCCGAACAACGCAACCGTTATCAGCGCCACATCCTGTTGCCCGAAGTTGGCGTTGCAGGACAAGCCAAGTTGCTCTCCAGCAAGGTGTTGTTGCTCGGCGCCGGCGGGCTTGGCTCACCGGCTGCGATGTATCTGGCAGCGGCTGGCGTGGGCACCATCGGCATCGTCGATATGGACGAAGTGGACGCCAGCAACTTGCAGCGACAGATTCTGCACAACATCGATCGAATCGGTGACCGCAAAGTGGACTCAGCCAAAAAGACGCTCACCATGCTGAACCCCGACGTGAACGTGGTTACTTACGACACGCGACTTGCCGCCAGCAACATCATCGACATCATCTCGGGGTACGACGTGATCGTCGATGGTGCCGACAACTTCCCGTCTCGGTACTTGCTGAATGACGCCAGCGTGAAACTCGGTATCCCTGTGGTGCACGGCTCAATTTTCCGATTCGAGGGCATGGTCAGCGTGTTTCATCCGCTGCGCGGCCCGACGTATCGCGACATGGTGCCTGAGCCACCGCCTGCGGACATGGCCCCAAGTTGTGCCGAGGCAGGAGTGCTCGGGGTCTTGCCGGGCATCGTGGGTTCGATTCAGGCGCTGGAGACCATCAAATTGTTGTTGGATCTGGGCGACTCGCTGGCTGGTCGCATTCTGGCTATCGACACCACCGAGATGACCTTCCGCACGTTTAACTTGCGCAAAGACCCAGACAACTTGGTGACTTATGAGAATCGTGACCGAATTCAAGTACGCGACCTGGATGGCGCTTGCGCGCCGTGGATGCACTAACTCGTAGCATTAGGGCGTGCCGTTGAGCATTGCCATTGTCGGCGCAGGTTTTTCTGGTGCAGTCGTTGCGCGAGAACTCGCTGAAGCGGGCCATGTCGTCGAAGTGTTTGAATCACGCGACCATGTGGCCGGCAACTGCCACACCCGCCGCCACGAGACCGGGGTAATGGTGCACGTGTACGGCCCGCACATCTTTCACACCCAGCACGAAGAGGTGTGGAACTATGTGCAGCGCTTCGGTGAGTTTCAGCCGTACCGCCATCGCGTACGGGCAATGGTGGGCGATCAGGCGTATCAAATGCCGATGAACTTAGGTCTCATCAATGCTTTTTTTGGAACACAAATGAATTCGAGCGAAGCAGAAGCCTTCGTGAACTCCCGCGCCGACGCCAGCATTACCAATCCGCAGTCGTTCGAAGAACAAGGCCTACGTTTGGTCGGGCGTGAGTTGTACGACGCATTTTTTGCTGGCTACACCCGCAAGCAGTGGGGTGTTGACCCGCAAGAGCTGCCAGCCAGCATCTTGGCGCGCTTGCCGTTGCGGTTCACCGCCGATGATTCGTATTTCAACCACCCGTATCAGGGGATACCCCTGCACGGCTACACGCCGATTGTGGAAGCGATTTTGGATCATCCGAACGTGACGGTGCATTTGTCGACACGGTGTTCGCGAGCCCAACTTGCCACCTACGACCACGCATTTTGGAGCGGCCCGATTGACGCCTACTTTGATTTCGAGCACGGGCGACTTGCCTATCGCACGTTGGATTTTCAACCCGAGGTTGTCGACGGAGACTTTCAGGGCTGCCCGGTGGTCAACTATTGCGATGCCGAGGTGCCGTACACACGCATCACCGAGCACAAGCATTTCGCACCGTGGGAAAGCCACGATCAATCGGTGGTGTATCGCGAATTCAGCCGTCTGTGTGGTGAGGCCGATACCCCGTATTATCCGGTGCGGTTGGTGGAGGAAAAAGCCCAACTGCTGGAGTATGTGCACTTGGCCCGCGCCGAATCAGGTGTCACCTTTCTCGGTCGCCTTGGCACCTACCGTTATCTGGACATGGATGTGACTATTCACGAAGCCCTGCAGACGGCCCGAGTGGTACAAGAAGCAATCGCGCAAGGTCGGGCGATTCCGGCGTTCGTGGTCGACCCGCTCGGATGAGTGTGCGGTAATGGAGTTTCTGTTGCAGCGTTCGCTGCTGCCCGACCACGACTTTGCTGAACCACTGCTGTACGTGCGCGAAGCAGGTGCCGTGCAACGCGGTGACCAGTCGGCAGAGGTTGGCGCCGGCGGCGTGCTGTCGTTCGACACATCGTTCGGCGTGTTCCATGCCGGGCGTTGGCGTCGGCTCACCACCGTTGATCGTCTCGCGGTGCGAGTGGTGGCAACCGGCGTGGGCCGCGCTGAAGTAGTAGCCGTTACCCGTGGGCGAGAGCAAGTGATTGCCAGTGCAGAGTTGACCGACGAGCCGATCGACCTGCCGGTGGGCTCGCTGCAGGCCGCCACGTGGGGAGTGTTGTACGTGCGCATCGTGGCCACGGGTGTCTGTCGTGTGCAACACGTGGAGTGGCACACGGATGTGGCGGGCGGGAACGACGTGCGGCTCAGTTTGTCAATCACCACGTTCAATCGCCAGGCCTACGTGATTCCCACAGTCACCAAGGTGCTCAATCTGGTGCGCGGGCTTGATGCCTTGCGAGGACGAGTACGGGTGCTGGTGGTGGACAACGCCAACAATGTGGATTTTGGTCAAGCCCAGAGCGACGACTTGACCGTGGTGCCCAACCGCAACCTCGGCGGGGCTGGTGGTTTTGCGCGCGGGCTCATGTGGCTGCGAGAAAAGCAATGGGCCACGCACGTGTTGTTCATGGATGATGACATCAACCTAGAAACCGAGTCACTCGTGCGCACGGTGGCCCTGTTTGCCTATGCTCGCGACCCTCAGCTGTGCGTGCATGGTGCAATGATCAGCGAAGAGCGTCAGTGGATGCAATTCGAATCCGGCAGCCGGTATCTCTGGCGCTCGTTGTATCCGCTGCGGGCCCTTGGCCAAGAAGACGACTTGCGTGAACGCTCGTTGGTGCTGCGTGATGCCAAAGAACGCCGCTTTGCGTATTCCGCTTGGTGGTACACGGCGTTTCCGATCAACATCACCCGCGACAACCCACTGCCAGTGTTCGTACGGGGTGACGATGTCGCATTCGGGCTCATGCATACGGGGCGCCACACCGTGGCGCTGAACGGGGTAGCCGTATGGCACGCCGACTTTCACCTGAAGAACAACCCGTCGTCACTGTTTTATGAGGTGCGCAACTTCGCCACCATTGACACGCTGGTCTTTGACCGGCATCGCTGGTGGCATCTTGCCCAGCGGTTCTTGGCGTTGAGTTTTCGCAACCTGTTCGGGTTTCGCTATTCGAGTGCGGAGTACATGATTCGTGGTATGCGGGCGTTTCTTGCCGGCCCGCAAGCACTCGCCGAAGTGGATCACACTGCATTGCACGATGAACTGCGCCAAGTGTCTGAAGAAAAGCCGGCACCACTCAGCGTGGAACACGCCGCAGTGCCGATGTCAACCCCGCTACCCAAGCCAGTGCGAGTGATTGGCTTTATTTTGGCGGTGCCATTCGTGGGCGGATTTTTGTTGCCTGCTGGCCTACGCAGCAAAGCGCTACGAACCGCACCGATCGACTCGCGTGCGGTGGGCTTGGCACTGCGTCACGACCGCATTTTGTATCGCCACGATCGACTCCCCGAGGGTTTCGTGTGCACTCGCGATCGGGCCCGCTTTGTGGCCCTGTGGCGTGACGTGTTCAGTGTTATCGGCCAGTTGGCGCGCAGCTACGGCCGCTTGAAACGCGAGTATCGCGCTGCGTATCCATCGTTGGTGAGTGATGCCGCTTGGCAGCGTCGCTTTGACGGGGTTAGCGCTGCGCCGAAGCGCTGAGCAACGCCATCCAGGTGGTGCGATCCACCACGCCGGATGGCTTGAGGCCAACCGACTTCTGGAAACGCGACACCGTTTTCGCCGTGCCACTGCCATACACACCGTCGGCGCGGATCTTGATCTTCAACACGTTGGCCAATGCCTTTTGAATCGAAACGACTGACGATTGTTTGGCGCCTCGGGCGAGAGTGAACGTGGTGTGGTCAATGCCGAGTGCTGCCAGCACCTGCTCGTCGGCGATGCCGTCGATCGGCAAGCCGGCAGCTTGCTCGAACTGTTTCAGTGCGTTGACCGTGCCCTTGCCGAAAGCACCGTCAACCGCAATGCGTTGCTTTTTCTTCAGACCAAGTGCGGCATTGAGTGCTGCTTGTAATGCCTTGACGGGTTCGCCGCTTTCGCCAGCCACCATTGGCACCGCCATCGGGATGACTCCACCGCTGCCGACAGTGATCAGACCAGCGCGTCGAAGTTCGTCGAGCTGATTGCGCAAGAACAAGGCAAACTCCACTCGACCCGTGTTGGTGAGATGCACCGAGTCGCTGAACCAGCGCGACTTATCAGGGCCGGCGCTGTAGGTGTTCCAGTCGAGCACCGAGACGTTGGGGTAGCGCTGCGTGGCTGCGTTGAGTGCCTCGTTGGACGCGGTGTAGTTCACCGAAGCGCGACGTGTGGAGAGGTTGACGAACACCACACGTTGCACGGCACGAGCATTCAGCGCCGAAACCACTTGGTCAATATCGGCAGAAAACGTTGCGGGGTTGTCGTTGTAGCCCAATTGCAGCAGGGCAACCGTGGGCATCGTTTCAGAGGTGAGTGCGTTGATGACCGCTGGTGCGTCAGGCAGGCCGACCGACGGCTGCACGCATGCCGAGCCGACCAAGCAACGATTCGGCACCGCCTGGAAATCCACGTTCGTGTATGCCGGCGCGACAATGCCAGCGAACTCTGCAGTGATGCTGGCCCCAATCGAGTCGCCGATCAACAAGATGCGGCCCACCGGCGCAGCCTCGAACTCGGCAGGAAACACCGGCGTGACGCCGTACCACGGGGCTGGCAAGTCCAACGCTGTGCGAAATGCCCAGCCCGACATCTTTACCGAGCCGTTGGTGCCGGTAATGGTTACTTCGGTGGTGTATCCATTCCAATCACCACCGAGCCCGTCGTTGGCAGTGGTCACCGATGTGAGTGTGCCGATTTGCGGGTATCGCTGCTGGAGTTGTGCTGCGCTCACGCTGCGAGTCCATGTCATGAGTGACGAGTTGGCAGCGAGGTCGCCTGGGTCGGGTTGGGCAGTAAATATCCCGCCCGCAGTGCGCCCACCGTTGCTTGAAGAAAACTCGGTACGCACTACTGCGCCGTTGGCGCGCCGAACCACCACACCGGCTGTTTCGGCGATTGCCGCATCGGTGCGCGGGTCTTCGAGGCTGTAGGGCTGTTCGCTCACGCCTTCGCGCAGGGCGGCGCCGAGATACACCTGGCAATCCTGAGTGTCACAGGTGTTTGCCAAACCGACATAGCGATTTTCGGTTGATGCATAACTACGCGCTGCGACGGATTGCGCACGCAAGGCATTCATCCCGGCACCACCTGCGGTGTCGCCCCATGATGCGGGTGACTCGCGCGGCACGACACCACGTAAGTAGCTCTCCATGGTGGTCACGTTGATGGTGCGGTTTTCGTTGCGGGGGTTGTTGGCGGCGCGAATGATGCCGCGGTAATAGCGAACGCGATGGGCACGATCAGATTTGGGTTCACAGAGCCCGATGGTTTGTGTGGGTGCAGCAGCAGGGTCTTGGCCAACTTGAGTGGTGAACGATGCACCTTCGGCCACATCGCCGATGAGTTCGAACCCCACAGAGACTGGGTCTTGACTCGACAGCGTGCAGCGTCGTGATGTCGAACCCCATACGCGATAGACCCGCTGGCCCACTTCGCGAGCCACGAGAGAAGTCCATAGACGACCTGGTACTGGGTCTTCGAGGAACACCGCATTCTGCACGTCGGCAACCACCCCAGTTTGGACGTTGTTCATCGCGCTGAGCCACACCCGAATGGTGTCATTGGGGTTGTCGATGGGCGCCACTACATTGCCGGTGGCACCGCCGTAATAGAAGTCCAATATTTGTTGCCACGACCATCCGTATGTGGTGGCCCACCCGTACGAACCGTATTGGCTGAGACCGCGACCGTGGCCGAAACCCCGACCGTAAATGACGTATGCCGCTGGCAGTTGTCCTTCGGCCGCCTGGGCTGGTGGCGAGGCAGGAGCGAGCGACACAACGACGATGGCGATAATGCCAGTGGCGAACAAACGCCGCAGTTGGGGGAAACGCATGGTGAAGTAAATCTCCTTCGCCCGCTTGAACATTGAGTCTACGGGACGAGGTGTGGTTCAGTCAGGCAATACTTTGGTGCGCGTCAATGTGTCGCGCTGTTGCACGAGCACACCAGCCAACACCAGAGCGATGCCGAGCAAATCAAGAAGTGAAGGTGTTTGGTCGAGAAAGAAAAATCCGAACACTGTTGCGGTTACTGGAAGCAATGCCAACAACACCGAGAATCTCCGTACAGGAATGCGGCGCAGGGTGTACTGATCGATTCCGTACGCAACGGCATTGGAGAACAGTCCGACCAGCACGCACCACCCAATCAATGTCGGGTTGCTCCAGGCAGGTCCGCTCTGCACGATGCCGAACGGCGCGATCACTGCTGCTCCGATTGCCAACCCGATGCCGAGCCCCGCCACGCCGCGGTCGTATTGCGCCACACGGGCACCGATCACAATGTAGATCGCCCAGAAAAATGCCGCTAAAAAGATGAAGAGCAGACCGAGTGGCTCGTTGTCAATCTCGATGCCTGAAAGCACGACAACACCGGCTGCTGCCAACACCAATGATGCAGCGTTACGACGGGTGCGGGTGGTGATTGCTGCGACGGCGATTGGCCCAATGAATTCGATGGCCACCCCTTTGCCCAGATCCAAGCGACTGATGGCCATGTAGAACGTCAGGTTCATGAATGCCGTAGCCACCCCGAAGAGCGCGGCTGATTTCAGTTGTTCGCGAGTGAATCGCCCACCACGCCGCAAATTGCCGGCAGAAAACAACAACAGCCAACATGCTGCACCAATGACACGAAACCAAGCAGATGGCGCTGGGGCGAGCTGTTCGAACAATCGCACCGCGATGACGGCGCCAATGTATTGACTGATGCCCGACAGAACAAAGAGCGCCTCAGGTGGCGCGGTGTTGAGTGGGTTGCGTGACGAAGTCAGTCGAACAAATCCGGGTCGGTGCGACAGATTTCCTGCCACAGCGGCTGGAAGTTCAGCCATCCAGCAAGTGGATGCGCGGTGAGGTCTCGGGTGTAAACGGCCATCTCGTGTGGAATCAACTTCGGTGTGCCAACAGTTTCGGCCATGATCTGGGCCATGCACGTGCGCTCCATCGACAAGAACCAGTAGGCAGCGGCGTCAACGGTGGCGCCAACAGCGAACAACCCGTGGTTTTGGTGGATGGCAGCCTTGCCCTTCGGAAATTTCGCTGCGATTTCTTCGCCAGCTGCGGGCTCCATCACCACTGCGCCACCTTGTTCGGCAATGACCACGTGGTCGTCATAAAAATAACAACTGTCTTGCGTGATCGGGTCGAGTTTGCGGCCAAGCGAGGCCCACGCCTTGCCGTACACCGTGTGGGCATGGGCTGCTGAGATCACATCGGGACGCGCCGAGTGAATTGCAGCATGAATGCAGAACGCCGCGCGATTGACCGGCGCGTTGCCATACACAACATCGCCATCGTGGTTAACAAGAATCAGATCACTCACTCGCATGAGCCTGAAGCTGCGAGCGAATGGGTTTACCCAAAAGTGATCCGGAAACTCGGGGTCGCGCACGGTGATGTGCCCGGCAACGCCTTCGCCGAAGCCCAGTCGCCCGAACACGCGCAAGGCACCGGCCAGTTTTTGTTTGCGCTCGGTGCGCTCTTCTTCGATGGTGCGCTTCGGCTGGGGGCCGATGTCGATGAGTTCTTTGGGTGTGAGAGGGATGCCGTCGATGATTTTGGTGGCACCTGCATGTTCGGTAATAGCCATATCCCAAGGTTAGGCAGGTGCGACGGAGTGGCAGAGCACGCAGTCAACATGTGCGGTGCTCGTAGTCTGGGCTCTGCATGGTCGACCCCAAAGCCAGCAAACGCACCGATTCGGGCATCGAGGTGCAGCCGTTGTATGACAGTGCCTCGCTGACCCACGCCGAAGACGGCGATTTGACTGCTCGTCTTGGGGCCCCAGGCCAAGCACCGTATACGCGGGGTATTTACCCGACGATGCATCGTGACCGACTCTGGACGATGCGTCAGTACGCAGGTTTTGGCAGTGCCGCCGACACCAACCAGCGCTTCAAGTTTTTGCTCGAAGCCGGGCAGACCGGGTTGTCGTGTGCCTTCGACTTGCCCACCCAGATGGGATACGACAGCGACCACCCGCGGGCTGCTGGCGAAGTGGGCAAGGTCGGCGTAGCCATTGATTCGCTCGACGATATGCGCACGCTGCTAGCCGACCTGCCGCTTGACAAGGTGACAACGTCGATGACCATCAACTCGACAGCAGCGATTTTGCTGCTGATGTACGAGCTCGTTGCACAAGAGCGCGGCGTGCCGGCTAGCGAGATAAGCGGCACGATTCAAAACGATCTGCTGAAGGAATACATCGCACGTGGAACGTATGTGTACCCGCCGCGACCGTCGATGCGCATCATCACCGACATTTTTGCTTACTGCGCCAAGAACGTTCCAAAATGGAACACGATCTCCATTTCGGGCTATCACATTCGAGAAGCCGGCAGCACTGCCGTGCAGGAGTTGGCATTCACTCTGGCGAATGCGATTGCCTACGTGCAGGCAGCGGTCGACGCCGGGCTAGACGTTGATGCGTTCGCCCCACGCCTGAGTTTTTTCTGGAACGGCCACAACAACTTCTTCGAAGAAGTCGCCAAATTCCGCGCAAGTCGTCGCATGTGGTATCGAATCATGACCGAACGGTTTGGGGCCAAGAACCCAGCGAGTCACCTCATGCGATTTCACACTCAAACTGGTGGTGCAACGCTGACTGCTCAGCAACCGCTCAACAACGTGGTGCGTGTGGCGGTGCAGAGCATGGCTGCTGTCATGGGTGGCACACAAAGCCTGCACACCAATGGATACGACGAAGCACTGGGCTTGCCGACCCAAGAAGCAGCACGCATTGCCCTGCGTACCCAACAGATCATCGGATACGAAAGTGGCATTACCGACACCCCCGACCCGCTGGCTGGTTCGTATTACGTGGAATCTCTCACCGATGAAGTCGAGCGCTTGGCGTGGGAATATATCGAGCGAGTCGACGCCATGGGTGGCGCGGTCAATGGCATCGAGGCCGGCTTCCAGATGGATGAAATCGACGAGGCGGCGTATTCGTACACCAAGTCAATTGATGACAATACGCGCACGATTGTGGGCGTCAACAAGTTCACGTCTGATGAAGCCACCGATATGCCGGTGCTCAAAATTGATGCCGAGCGTGAACGCAGTCAAGTGGCACGCCTGACTGAATTCAAAGCCAAGCGGGATGCAGCGGCAGTTGCGGCACGCCTCGAAGACTTGCGCGTCGCCGCACGCGGCAGCGACAACGTGTTGTACCCAATGAAGGCTGCGCTGCAGGCCAACGCCACACTCGGTGAAGTGAGTGACGCGTTGCGCGATGTGTTCGGCGTGCACCGCCCTGGCTGACGCCTAGGCGAGGCGATTGATTCGCGGTGCTGGCCGCTCAAAACCCTTGGGCGTATCTGTCGGCCATCCCAGGTAGACCATCGAGACAATTGCGGTGTCTGGCGCAAAACCGCAGAAGCGAGCCACGTCCGCCTCGGCGCCTTTCGGGCAAGACGACCAAAAACTTGCCAGCCCGAGTGCAGTGGCACCCAGGAGCAGTGTTTGCACCGCTGCTGCAACAGCGTCACGATTCTCGGTGGTGCGCAAGTCGCTGTCGCCGATCTCGCTGCCCACTACGAGCACCACTGGTGTGCGGGCAAACTTGGTGCGCGTTTTGGCTACCCGTGGTTCGGGTTCACCTTGGCGAGTCATCACCTCGGCACAGGTGGCCCCCAGTTGAAGTCGCGCTTCGCCGCGCACCTCGGCAAAAATCCAGGGCCAAGTGAGTTTGTGGATTGGTGCCCAAGTGGAGAGTTCACATAGCTGCTGCACCAGTTGCGTATCAACGTCGCGTTCGCGATCCATCATCAGGTTGGTGCGTCGCGCGCGCACCAAGGCAGCGAATTCCTCGAACTGCACGTCAGTTTTTGTGCAGCGCAGAGTTGAGGCCACCCCAGCTGCCTGTGCGTGTGACGGCTTCGACTGCGCCAGTAGTGCTGTTGCGGCGGAACAACATGTTGGACACTCCCGAGAGTTCGCGGGCTTTCACCGTTGTGGCATCGGGTAGTCGCACCAGCGTGCCAGCGGTGATGTACAAGCCTGCTTCGATGATGGAGTCGTCGCCGAGGCTGATGCCCAAACCGCTGTTGGCGCCGAGCAGGCATCGCTCGCCAACAGTGATCATTTCTTTGCCACCACCCGACAACGTGCCCATGATTGATGCACCACCGCCGATGTCGCTGCCGTTGCCGACGACGACACCCGCCGAGATGCGGCCCTCCACCATCGATGCACCGAGCGTGCCCGCATTGAAGTTGCAGAATCCTTCGTGCATCACGGTGGTGCCTTCGGCGAGATGTGCCCCGAGACGCACGCGACTGGCGTCGGCGATGCGCACACCAGTAGGCACCACGTAGTCGGTCATGCGCGGGAACTTGTCGACACCATTCACCGTGAGGTGCTCGCCTTTACGGCGCAACGCTTCGCGCACTTCGTCGAGTACGTCGAGTGCGACAGGGCCGATGCTTGTCCAGGCCACATTGGCCAGCAGGCCGAATGCGCCATCAAGGTTCAACGTGCGCGGTTTGGCGAGTCGGTGCGACAGCAGGTGCAGTCGCAGATACACGTCGGCGGCATCTTGCGGAGCAACCGCAGTGTCGATTTCGGTGACCACAGCAATGATCTCCACACCACGACGCGCATCGTGGGCCGGCGCAGCCAAAGTGTTGCGCTGGTCAGGCGGACACGCATCTGCCCAACCAAGATGGCGGTAGTGCGCATCGAGCACGACCCCTGCAGATGACACCGTGGTGGTTCCCACACCCCAAGCGCGGGTCATTCGCTGGCCTCGGGGCGCAGAGTGGGGAAGAGAATCACTTCGCGAATGGTCGACACGCCAGCCAAGAGCATCGTGAGACGATCGATGCCAACACCCAAGCCACCCGTTGGGGGCATACCGAACTCCAAGGCGCGCAAATAATCTTCGTCAACGCTGCCAGCAGCTGCGTCACCGGCTTCTTTGGCCCGCTGCTCGGCTTCGAAGCGTTTGCGTTGTTCGACTGGGTCATTCAACTCGCTGTAACCATTGGCCAGTTCACGCGCCTGCACGAACAACTCGAAACGTTCGGTGAGATAGGGGTCGTTGCGATCGACACGGGCGAGGGGTGAGATCTCCAGTGGGTGGCCGGTCACGAATGTGGGCAGGTGGAGATCGCCTTCGGCTTTTTCGGCGAAGATTTCTTCGATGATGCGACCAGCACCCCAGCGTTGCTCCCACTTCACACCGTTGTCGGTGGCCACTTGGCGAACATCGGCAATGGGTTGAGATGGGTGCAATTCGCGACCAACTTTTTCGCTGGCCAGGTCGATCATGCGTTTGCGCGGCCATGGTGCGGTGAGGTCGCAGGCAACCCCACCGATATCGATGACCGTAGTACCGAGTGATGCGCGGGCAGCGTCAACAATGATGGCCTGAGTGAGCTCCATGATGTCGTGGTAGTCGGCGAATGCTTCGTACGACTCGAGCATCGTGAATTCTGGGTTGTGTCGTGTCGAGATTCCTTCATTGCGGAATACACGACCAATTTCAAAGACACGTTCCATGCCACCGACGATCAATCGCTTGAGGTGCAACTCGAGTGCGATGCGCAAGAACAATTGCATGTCGAGTGTGTTGTGGTGGGTTACGAATGGCCGAGCATGGGCGCCACCGGCCTCGACATGCAGCACTGGGGTTTCGACTTCTACATAACCGCGACCTCCAAGGGTGGAGCGCACGCTGGAAACGATGGCGTGGCGAATTTCGAACGCGCGGCGGGCATCTGCATTGACGATGAGGTCGGCATAGCGCTGGCGAAAACGCGTGTCGACATCCGACAAGCCGTGCCATTTGTCGGGCATTGGGCGCAATGATTTAGCCAGCAGCTGCACCGTCGCGGTCTTGATTGACAGTTCGGCTTTGCGGGTGGTCATGACCACACCGTGGGCCCCGACCCAATCGCCGAGGTCGAGTGTTTTGATGGAGTCAAAGACATCGTCGCCGACCACCGACTTGCTGACGAACAACTGCATATCGTCGGAGCGATCGCGAATGGTGATGAAGAGCAACTTGCCCTGGTCGCGCTTCAACATGATGCGACCGCATACCGCTACGGCATCGGTGGTCTCGTTGCCTGCAGTCAGCTCGCCGTACTTGGCGCGAATCTCACCAAGGCTGTGTGTGCGATCAAAGCGGTAGGGATACGGGTTGGTGCCAATAGTGCGCAGGTGTTCAATTTCGGCCAAGCGGCGCTGTCGGTATGTTTCGAGATTGGTGCCTTCGGATTCTGGCGTTCCAGTTTGTGGCGCTGTCGTCTCGTCGCTCATGCGATGATGACCAGCACATCGCCCGCACCAACCTTGTCGCCGGCCTGCACATTAACTGCCTTGACGGTGCCGGCTTTGTCGGCCTGCAGTTGATTTTCCATCTTCATTGCCTCGAGCACGACGACTGCATCGCCAGGCTTCACTTCTTGCCCGACTTCAACGAGGACCTTCACGATCGTCCCCTGCATTGGGGCAATCACGTCGCCCGTGGCAACGGCATTGGACGCAGCAGCAGATGCACGTGGCGCACGTCGGCCTGACGCGGCTACACCGCCAGATTCGGGAACCCATGCGCGAACTTCAAATCGTTTGCCGTTGACTTCGACCGTGGTGGTTTTTTCCACCAATCCGGCCGCAGGTGGTTCGCCCGCAGGTGTCTGCGACGCGATAGTTGACAAGTCGAGCTTTTCTTCGACCCACTTGGTGCTATGTAGCACGGCGGCGAAGTCGGGGTGGCGCAGAATGGCAAGGTCGGCAGGAATCGTGGTGTGCACGCCTTCCACCTGCATCTCGTCAAGGGCGCGAATCGTGCGGGCGATTGCGGTCGGGCGATCCTTGCCCCACACGATGAGTTTGCCGATGAGGTTGTCGTAGTACTGGCTCACGGTGTCACCGGATTCGTATCCGCTGTCGAATCGCACACCAAAGCCGTCGGGCACCTTGAGTGTGGTGATGGTGCCAGGCGACGGCAAGAACTTGCCACCCGCCGGGTTTTCGGCATTGATGCGAATCTCGATGCCGTGTCCGTGGCGAGCGGCGTTGACCTGCTCTTGCGTCATCGGCAACTTTTCGCCGTCAGCAACGCGAATCTGCCACTCCACCAGGTCGATGCCCGTGATGACTTCGCTCACTGGGTGTTCTACTTGCAATCGAGTGTTCATTTCCAAGAAAAAGAAATCGCCATCCTGATAGATGAACTCGACGGTGCCGGCGTTGTAGTAGCCAACCGCCCGAGCAGCTTTGACGGCAGCTTCGCCCATGGCTTGTTCGACACCCTCAGGCAGTGCTGGCGCTGGGGCTTCTTCGATGAGTTTTTGGTGGCGACGTTGGGCAGAGCAGTCGCGCGACGAGACCCACACCACGTTGCCGTGTTTGTCGCCCACCAGCTGCACCTCGACGTGCCGCGGCCACGTGAGGTAGCGCTCGACATAGATTTCGTCGCGGCCGAAAAAAGCCTTCGACTCGCGCTTGGCAGAATCCATTGCTTCGGGCACCGACGCTGCATCCTTGACCACTTTCATGCCGCGTCCGCCGCCACCGAATGCAGCCTTGATTGCAATCGGCCAGCCATTAGTTTCACCAAACTCCACGATTTCGGCTGCGCTATGTACAAACTCGGTGGTGCCCGGCACGATGGGTGCGCCACCGCGCAGAGCGGCTTTGCGCGAAGAAACTTTGTCGCCCATTTCTACGATTGCCGCAGGTGGTGGCCCGATGAAGGCAACACCCATGTCGGTGATGGCTTGGGCAAAGTCGGCATTCTCGGAGAAAAATCCGTAGCCCGGGTGCACGGCGTCGGCCCCGCTTTGGCGAATCACGTTCAATATGGCGTCAGTATTGAGGTAGCTCTGCGCAGCAGTCTCGCCACCCAGGGCATAGGCCTCGTCGGCCAGCCGCACATGCAGGGCGTTGCGGTCGAGCTCGGAATAGACCGCAACTGTGGCGATGCCCATTTCGCGAGCCGTGCGAATGACACGGACGGCGATCTCACCCCGATTGGCAATCAAGATTTTCTTGGGCACTAGGACCTATCTTCGTGTTGCAGTGACTTCACTTCCGAACGCATCAAATCCTAGTTCGCTTCCCATTTTGCCCACGTGGCCATCGGGTTGGTCGGTGCAGCACGTGGCCGAAACAGGTTCGACGAATGATGACGCCGTTGCTGCGGCCCACAACGGGGCACCACATCGCAGCGTGTTTGTCGCCGACTTTCAGACGGCTGGCAAAGGTCGGCTGGATCGCACTTGGGAGGCAACTCGCGGTTCAAATCTGCTCACGTCGTTGCTATTCCGTTACGAAAACGAGGATGCCTTTCGTTTCTCACGGATCGTGGCACTTGCCGGCCGCGCTGCTTGTATCGCTTTGAGTGGGGTATCACCCGCTTTGAAATGGCCCAACGACCTGGTGATTGATGGCGCAAAGTTGGGCGGCTTGCTCGCTGTCGGTGCACCGCGCGACCGATTCGTGGTGGTGGGTATTGGGGTGAACGTCGGGTGGTCGCCACCAGATGCGGTGTCTCTGCGTGACAGAGCAGTGACCAAAGACTCGGTCACGCCGCTTGCGCTGTTGGCCGTGATGCTCAACGAGATTGACGCGCGGCTGGTGCGTAGCGACGCCGAGCTTCATGCTGAACACAAAGCAGTCTTGGCCACGTTGGGCCAGCGCGTTCGAGTGGAGTTACAGGCCGGTGAAAGCGTGGTTGGCGTTGCTGAAGATCTAGACGACGCTGGACGGCTGTTGGTGCGTAGCGATGACATGCAGTTGCATGACATTGGTGTCGGCGATGTGGTGCACTTGCGTGCCCATTAGGCGCTGTACCTTCAGACAGGAATGAAAAACGAGTCCGGAGCCCGCCACAGGCGGGAACGCCAACAAAATTGGCTGGTGGCGGTGGCCCTCGCGAGGGTGTTGGGTGCGGCTGGGTTCATGGGCGTCGCCCGAGCTCTCGATGACTCGTTGGCCGATGTGCGACGCGAACTTTCATTGACGTCGGTGTTGGCAGAACCCAATGACCAGTTCGTGAACTTTCTTCTCGTGGGTTCAGACTCGCGCGCGGGTGCCGACCCCAGCGACCCAGATTTTGCCAATGTCGGTGGCGAGGGCGACGTGCAGGGTCGCCGCAGTGACACCTTGATTGTGGTCAACGTAGAGAAGTCAACAGGAATCATCTCGCTCATGTCGGTGCCACGTGACTTGTGGGTGACGATTGGAGACAGCGAAAACACCGAGCGAATCAATGTCGCGTATCGCGAAGGTGGAGCGGTGGTGGTGCGCACAATCAACCGTGCCCTCGGCATACCGATTCATCATTATCTGGAAATCGACTTTCAGGGTTTCAAAGAACTCGTTGATGCTGTTGGCGGGGTCACCGTTTGTGTCGAGTATCCGACGCGCGATCGCAATACTGGTTTGTACATTCGCCCTGGTTGCAAAAACTTGGATGGGGTTGACTCGCTGGCGTATGCCCGCAGTCGATCCTTTGAAGAAAAAGTCGACGGTCAGTGGCGCATGGACGGCACCGCAGATATTGGTCGCGGCAAACGCCAGCGACTTTTCACAGCACTGCTCATGCAAACTGCCGTGAACCGCACGCTGAGCGACCCGTTTCGCGCCGGCGCAGTGATGCGCGGGGCAACGTCGGCACTTTTGGTGGATGAGCGGCTCGACATGGTGGAGTTTGCGCAGTTGATGCGACCTGCTGCAGCGGGGCAGTTGCGTCGCTTTTCACTCGATACTTTCGGTGACACCGTGCGCGGCAACTCGGTTCTGCGGATTGCCGAGTCGGCTGGGCCCGTCTTGGCGTTTTACGCCGGCAGTGGGCCAGCGCCAGTGCCGCCTGAATGACGGGCCGGCTCGCTCGTTGCTGCGCTCGTGCGTTGGGCAAATTCACGGATGCCTGTTGCATCGGTTGGTTCACACACGTGGTGGCCTTGCGCATGATCGCAACCCAAGAGCCGCAGACGTTGTAGCTGTTCGGCCGACTGCACCCACTCGGCAACCACGGTCATGTCGAGCGAATGGGCTAGTTGCACGATGGAACGCACAATCGGGTCATCGGAGTTTTCTCGACCAATGTTGCGAATGAACGTGCCGTCGAGTTTGAGTTGCGACGCGCGGAAGTCGCGCAAGTGGGCGAGCGAGGAGTATCCGGTGCCGAAGTCGTCAATTGACAGCCGCACGTCGAGCCGCGACAGGGCATTGAGGCTGCGAGTAACCGCTGGGTTACCGGCCAGGGCGGTGGATTCGGTGAATTCAAGGACGAGTTGTCGCATGTCAACACCTGCACCAGCCAGCGCATTGGTCGTGCGTTCAACGAACCCCACGTCGCTCAACTGACGTGGCGACACGTTGACATGCACGGCTACCGAACGCTCAAGCGTGTTGTCATCGAGCAGCGTACGCAGCGTGCTGGCGGCTTGACTGATGACCCAATCGCCGATCGGGCCGATGGCGCCCGTCTCTTCGGCAACTTCCAGGAACGCCGGTGGGGTAAGAAGCCCGCGCTGCGGATGGTTCCATGTGGCGAACCTGAGCGTTCTCCCGGAGCTCCGTGC
>SYEA01000101.1 GCA_005800965.1 Actinomycetota bacterium
AAAAAACCTGCCGCAAAGTCGGCAACACAGTCGGCAACGGGGGACATCAGCACTGCACCAACATCTGTGCCAACTACTCCAGTGGTTGCTGTGCCACCGTCGCTTCCCACCCCGCCACCCCAGATCGTGGCTCCTGCAGCGCCGCTGCCCACCACGCCCACATCACCATCACCGGCACAGCCAGTTGCACCATCGGCAATACGGCCACCATCAACAACACAGCCAGCAGCACCATCGGCAACACAGCCACCAGTTTCTCCGGCTCCTCGCGTGGTGTCATCGCGCCCCGGTAACGCTGCGCCAAGTCGTCCGCCCGCAGCGCGTCCTCCAGGTTCTGCCCCCGGCACGCCCGGTTCATCGTCAGGCACGCCACCGTCGAGTGGCCCACGCACCGTGCCCGCCGGAGGTCGCGTCATTCCGCCACCGCCCGGTGGCAGTCGCGTTCCGCCACCGCCCGTTCGTCGCCCACCCGGTGATGCTCGCGGGCCACGCCCCACTGGTGCGCCTCGCCCCAGTGCAGCCGGCCGCATGGGTCGCTTTTCTTCCGCCAGTCTCGGGCGCACGACACCGCGTCCAGCGGGCACAGGCGCACGTCCCGGTGCTCCTGGTGCTGCACGCCCGGGCGGTGGTCGCGGTTCAGGTCTGGGTCGACAAATCGGTGGCCCGCAGGGCCGTGGCCCCAATGCTCGTGGTGGCGGCAATCGTCGTGGCGCGCGCAAGAAAACTCGCGAGCAAAAACGCAAGGACATGGAGCAGTTGCAATCACTGCAACCGGCGCAATACTCAAAGAGCAACGCCCCTGTTCCCGAGGGCCCCATCGTGGTCGAGCGCGGCTCGTCGGCGCAAGAGTTCGCACCAAAACTCAATCGTGGTGCAGTCGACGTAGTTCGCTTTTTGCTCGAGCAAGGCGAGATGGTCACCGCCACCATGTCATTGGCCGACGAGCAGATGGAATTGTTTGCTCTCGAAGTTGGCGCCGAACTCATCCTCGTTGATCCTGGTCAACAAGAAGAGATGGAACTTCAGGCACTGTTTGACGACTCTGATGATGCCGACGAAGATCAGCAATCGCCGCGCCCTGCGAGTGTCACCATCATGGGCCATGTTGATCATGGCAAAACCACGTTGCTCGACCGAATCCGCGAGGCGAATGTGGTTGCTGGTGAAGCCGGTGGCATCACCCAGCACATCGGTGCGTATCAAGTGGAAAAAAACGGCAAGCTCATTACCTTCATCGACACCCCAGGTCACGCGGCGTTCAGCAAGATGCGTGCCCGTGGCGCAGGCGTCACCGACATCGTGGTGCTCGTGGTTGCCGCCGACGACGGTGTGATGCCACAAACTCTTGAGGCGATCAGTCACTCACGCGCGGCCGATGTGCCCATCATCGTGGCCATCAACAAAATCGACAAAGAAAACGCCGACGTGCAGCGCACGATGTCGGCCGTTGCCGAGCAAGAACTCGTGCCCGAGCAATGGGGTGGTGACACCATCATGGTGGAGATGTCCGCCCAACAAGGTTTGGGCATCGACGAGTTGCTCGAGCAGCTGCTCGTAGTAGCCGAAGTTGAAGAACTCACCGCCAACTCCACGGGTCGTGCGAAAGGTTTCGTGCTCGAAGCCCAACTCGATGTGGGTCGCGGCCCAGTGGTAACCGTGCTCGTCGACAAGGGAACGCTCAAAGTTGGCGACCCGATGGTGGCTGGTGCCGCGTGGGGTCGTGTGCGCGCCATCATCAACGATCGCGGTGAACAAATCAAAGAAGCAGGCCCGTCGGCACCTGTGCAAATTCTGGGTCTCTCGGCAGTTCCTCAGGCTGGCGACGACTTCCGTATTGCCCCCGACGATCGTACCGCTCGAACAGTGGCCGACTCTCGTGCCCAGCGTCAGCGACTCTTGGCGCAACGCGGTGATGCTCGCACCCAAAAAGGTGTGAAGTTGGAAGACATCTTTACCCAGATTCAAGCCGGCGAAGCCGCCACGTTGAACCTGGTCATCAAAGCCGACGTGCACGGCTCGCTCGAAGCGGTCACCGAAAGCGTGCGCAAGCTCGAGCGCGAAACGGTTAAGGCAGCCTTCGTGCACCGTGCCGTAGGTGCCATTACCGAAAACGACATCACGCTGGCAGCCACCACGAACGCCACAATCATCGGTTTCAATGTGCGTCCGTCGCGCCAGGTGCGCGAACTCGCCGAGGCCGAAAATGTGGAAATTCGTACTTATGAAGTGATCTACAAGCTGATCGAGGACATCGAAAAAGCGATGAAGGGTTTGCTGGCCCCCGAGTTCGAAGAAGTCGTCACCGGCGAAGCCGAAGTGCGCGAACTCTTCCGTGCGCCAAAGGTGGGCGCGGTTGCCGGTTGCTTCGTTCGCTCGGGTGTCATTACACGCGGCTCAAAGGTGCGCTTCTTGCGTGATGGCACCATCATCTGGAAGGGCGCCATCAATACCCTGCGCCGCTTCAAAGACGATGTCAAAGACGTGCGTGAAGGTTTCGAATGTGGTATCTCGCTCACCGATTTCCAAGACCTCAAGCAAGGCGACATCATCGAAACCTACGACCTGCGTCAAATCGAGCCCGATTAACAGTTTTCGTCACTAAGGAGCCCCATGGCAGACGTCCACTTTCATTTCGATCCGGTGTGTCCTTGGGCCTACATCACCTCTCGCTGGGTGGTGGAAGTGCTGCAACAACGCGGGTACGACGTGTCGTGGAAGTTCATTTCGCTGTTCATGATCAACAATGATCGCGGCTATAGCGAGGGCAATAAGCATCACCAAGATGGCCACATGTCGGGCTTGCAAGCCTTGCGCGTAGCGAGTGCTGCGCGTGCCGCTGCAGGCAACGAAGCCGTCGCCGCGGTGTACACCGCGCTGGGCAAGGCGATCCATGCAGACAAGCGTCGGCCAAGAGATTCAACTGAAATGAAGGACTTTGCCCGCACAGTGTTGAGCGAGGCCGGTCTCAATCCGCTGTGGGCCGATAGCGCAACGGACGAGTTGCACGACGAGGTCATTCGATACGAGACCACGCGAGCACTGGAGCTCACCGGTAAGGACGTCGGCACACCGATTTTGGTGTTCCACCCCGACAAGCCCAACCAGGCCAGTTTTTTTGGTCCCGTGATTTCGGCGATTCCTCGCGGGCCCGAAGCGCTGCGGCTGTGGGATGCCGTCGAGACCCTGGCCACCACCTCGGGCATGGCCGAACTCAAGCGGTCGTTGCGCAGCGCACCTAATTTCGATTGACCTACGCTGGCGATATGCAAGTCGTCTATTCGCCCCAGCATCTGTTGCACGACCCCGCAACTGAAATTGAGTCGTCGACAAGTCATTCACCTTTCGAACACACCGGCCGTGCCGAAACCATCAAGGCGTCATTGCTGGCCGACCCACGGTTTGCATTTCGTGCCCCGAGCGATCATGGGGCAGAGCCGATTACGGCGGTGCACGATGCAGGTCTCGTGAAGTTTTTGTCTGAAGCATGGGCTGAGTATCAGCAGGTGGTGGGTGCACGTCGCGAGGTGGTGCCCGACATGTTTTATCGTCACGAGTTGCGCAATGAAATGGGCGATAGTGCAGAGCCCGAATCGGTGGTTGCCCGGCTGGGTTGGTGGTGTTTTGAAACCACCACACCGCTCACCGAAGGCACCTACGCTGCGGCCCGCGCTGCGGTTGACACGGCTCTCACGGCAACCGATGTGGTGCTTGGCGGTGAGCGCGCTGCCTATGGTCTGTGCCGCCCGCCTGGGCACCATGCCACGCGTGATTTGTATGGCGGTTACTGCTTTTTCAACAATGCGGCGATTGCTGCGCACGAGATCGTTGCTCGCACTGGCGGCAAGGTCACGGTCCTCGATGTTGACTACCACCACGGCAATGGCACGCAAGAAATTTTCTATGACCGCGACGATGTGCAATACGTGTCGTTGCACGGCGACCCGCGTCGCGCATATCCGTATTTCACCGGGCACGCCGACGAAACGGGGAGTGGTCGCGGGCTTGGGGCCACCTTCAACGTGCCACTACCCAAGCGCATGGCTGACGACGCCTACATCTCGGCGCTGTCAACGTGTGCCGAAAAGATTGCCGCCTTCAAGCCAACGGCGTTGATCGTGTCGCTTGGTCTCGACACGTTTATTACCGACCCCATTGCCGACTTGGCCGTAACCACCGAAGGCTTTGCTCGCAGCGGTGCGTTGTTGGCGCAACTTGGGTTGCCCACCATCGTGTTGCAAGAAGGCGGCTACGACGTTGAAGCCTTGGGGCGCAACGTGCACGCCTGGCTAACGGGCTTCAGCGCCTAAACGCGCTGAGGTGCCCAGGCAAGTTCGGCGCTGCGCGCCGCTGTTAGTCGTTGCGTTGTTCGCGTAGATATTTTTCGAACTGCGCGGCCAATTCGTCACCCGACGGAATATCAGCAGTGTCGTTGTTGCGTTGGTGTGCTGCATCGTATGCCGTCTCGAGTTGTGACAGCAGCTGGGCGTGGTCGGGGTTGGAAGCAACAAGGGTGTCCAAGCGTTCGCGGTGGCTGGTGGCGTCGGCCCGCGCTGCACTGATATCGAGCGAGATTCCGCCCGTGTCACACACCGCACTTAGCAACGCCACCGTGGCTGCCGGATACGGCATGGTGGTGGCGTAGTGCGGCACTTGTGCCCAGATGCCGATGCTGGGAATCCCGCGTCCGGCTAACACGTGTTCGAGTACGGCTTCGATGCCAGCTGGCACATCCACCGAACTGCGCACATAGGGCAGTGCTGCGATGGCATCCGAGGATGGCGAAGTGCACGAAATGTTCACTGCCCGGGTGTGTGGTGTGGCAAATGGGTACGCCCCGAGGCCAATCATTTTGCGCACACCAAGTTGTGTGGCGAGTTGGCCCACGCTGGAAGCAAAGTGATTCCACTTGGTGTCTGGTTCGTGACCAGTCAAAAGCAGCACGTCTTTGCCGTTGATGTCATGACCCAGCATGATGTCGGTCGATGGCCAATCCAAGCGCGTGTTGATGCCCTCGCGCAGTTCCATCGTGGGTCGGCGAGCGCGAAAATCGAGGTATTCGTCGGCGTTGAAAGTAACCAGCGTCGTTGCGCCACACTTGTCAACAAGTTGGGTCATGGCTGCATGGGCTGCCGAACTGGCGTCGATCCAGCCCTGCAGCATTACCACCAGGAGGGGTGCAGACAGCGAAGGGAACTCGGTATAACTCTCGTGGAGTTGGTAAAACTCAGATGACGACGACATCGCAGCGTCAGTGTAGGCGAGTCAGCGACTTGTGGGCGCTGGTGACTGCTGCTTGCACCTGTTGGGCGAATGGCGCAAGTTCTTGTGCCGAGCGATCGCCCAGCGCACCGCCCAGATATCGCGCGTAGACGCCTTCGATGATGCAGGCAAGTTTCCAGAATGCGAATGCGGTGTAGAAGTCGAGTTGCGATACATCGCGTTTGGTGATGCGCGCATAACGCTCGACGAGTTCGGCGCGATTCATAAAACCTCTCACTCGATTCGCTTGGGCTTGCCAAGCCGAGGCCTCGTCGTCGGGGCCGGTGTAATACGCCATCAGCAAACCAAGATCTGCCAGTGGGTCGCCGAGCGTGCAGATCTCCCAATCCAACACCGCCACGATGCGCCCGTCGTCGTTCACGATGCAATTGTCGAGTCGATAGTCGCCATGCACGATGGTGGCGGGCCCTTGTTCGGGAATCTTGCTCGCCAATGCATCGTGTACTTCGTCGATGAGCGGCAGGTCACGAGTTTTTTGGGCATTGAATTGCCCGTACCAACGCTTCAGTTGTCGCGCGATGTATCCCTCGTGGCGCGCCAAATCAACAAGGCCCACCTGCTGTAGGTC